>WJJA01000527.1 GCA_014729955.1 bacterium | reverse complement strand
CCTTACCGATGCCGCCGCGTTCGGCCGGGATCGGGAGGTAGACTTTGCCGTACTCACCGATGGTGCTTTCCAGGGACGTGATGTTGGCGTTTTCAGAGAGGTTGCGCATGGCGCGAAACATCAGCGCGAACAGCAGGCCCGCGATGACGCCGGCGAGCAGCGCCAGCACGACCACCCAGAAGCGCGGCAGACCGGCACGCGCCGCGATGATCCCGACCCACCCGAAGGCGGCGAAGAACATGATGATGCTTTTGAAGGAGAAGTAGCCCAGCCCGCCGTCTAACGCGTCCGCTTCCACATCCGCGCCGATATCCCCGCCCAGCAGGGTTAGCAGCACGCTAAGTATGCCGAGGACGGAGGCGGGTATCGCGATATACCAGAACACCTTCTCGAAGATGTCCAGCATCGCCCACGCTTCACCGATCAATAGCGGTATCATGCAAGCTCCTCCCAATGCCTGCAACAATATAATGCGTGAGAGTCACACAGGCATGGGATTTCCCATGCCGCGAACGATTCCTTTCCACCGGCAACACAACGTTTCTCGCACGGAACGGAGCGTGGGGAAGCGTTTGCCCGCCTTACCCGCTCCTTGCTATCTTCTCGGCGAACCCAAAAACCGGTAAACCACTTCGAGGAGCCAGATCATGAACAGCAAGAGTATCGACCTGCTGAATGCCGCCGTCGCAGAAGAATTGAGTGCCGTACACCAGTACATGTATTTCCATTTTCATTGTGACGACATGGGGTATGACCTGCTGGCCGGCCTGTTCAAGCGTACCGCAATCGATGAAATGAACCATATCGAAAGGCTGGCGGAACGTATCCTGTTCCTTGAAGGTGATGTTGAATTGAAAGCCGCCTCCGACGTAAAGAAGACGCAGGAGGTCGCCGAGATGCTGGACATGGCGAAGCAGATGGAGAAGGACAGCATCAAGATGTACAACCGCTCCGCGGCAGCGTGCTCCCAGAATGAGGACTCCGCGTCCAAAACGATCTTTGAGGAATTGGTGCGGGACGAAGAGGGACATTACGACACCTTCGACGTGGAACGGCACAATTTGAAGAAGTTCGGTGACAACTACCTCGCGCTGCAGTCGATTGAACGATCCCGCAGCGGGGGCACCCCCGCCGAGTGAACTGCACATTGTGCCTGCCTGGACATACCTCATCCGGAACGCTGCAGCGGTGTTCCGGATTTCTTTTGCGTTTGCCCGGATTGGCATTGCAGTCTGTCATGCCGGTATATTGCACTGAACGGCTGGATTTCGGGAGCAAATCATGCGTATCGAACACATACGGCTGAAGAATTTCAAAACATCCAAGGATGTTGAAATAAGGGACATCCCGAGAATGTGTGTCTTTGTCGGTGCAAACGGCACAGGCAAGACGACCCTGTTCGATGCGTTCGGATTTCTGCGTGATTGCCTGGAACACAATGTCTGTCAGGCATGGATGCGTCGAGGAGGGATGAATGAAGTCCGTTCGAGGGACGCAACAGGCCCGCTGGAGATCGAACTGAAGTTTCGTGAACCCGACGGACCTCTGGTTACCTACCTGCTGCAAATCGATCTCGACGTTGAAAGACGACCCATTGTGAGTCGCGAGCTGCTCCGATACAAGCACGGATCCTATGGTGCCCTCCGGCATGTTCTCGACTTCCCGAATGGTGCGGGGATGGCTATCACCAACGAATCCGCTTTCTACGAAAAGGGTGAGAACCTTGAGCGTGAGGAGCAACGCCTTGAGTCCCCCGATATTCTCGCGATCAAGGGCTTGGGGCAGTTTGAAAAATTCCGCAAAGCATCCGCCTTTCGAAGGCTGATCGAGAACCGGCATGTATCAGATTTTCATATTGCGGATGCACGACCCAGTCAGGAGGCAGGCTATGCAGAACACCTTTCGGTGCATGGCGACAACCTGCCTCTGGTTGCACAATACATGTATGAGTCTCACCCGGACGCCTTTCAGCTTGTACTGGAAAAAATGAGGCAGAGGGTGCCGGGTGTTCGAGATGTGATCGCTGATCAGACCTCGGATGGACGCATCGTCTTGAAGTTCCAGGACGGCGCTTTCGAAGATCCCTTCGTCGCACGGTTTGTTTCGGATGGTACGATCATGATGATCGCCTGTTTGCTCTTGTTGTACGATCCCACACCGCACCCGCTTTTGTGCGTCGAAGAGCCGGAAAACCAGCTGCACCCCCAGCTATTGATTGAGTCGGCCGAAGAGTTTCGTGAATATGCCGAGCGAGGGGGACAGGTTTTCATTTCAACCCATTCACCGGCCTTTCTCAATAGTGTTGAACTGGATGAACTCTTGTGGCTTGAGAAGACGAACGGCTTCACTTCGATCCACCGTGCGAAGGATGACCCAAACCTGGAAGGCCTGGTGGAAGAAGGCGACCTGCTCGGATACCGCTGGAAACAGGAATGTTTCGGAGGCATTCCGACCCCATGACAAAGATTGTCTTTCTCGTGGAAGAGCCCTCCATGGCAGCCTTTCTTGAGCAATGGTTGCCCGGAATCGCCCCGAATATCGTCTGGCAATGCCTTCCCCATGAAGGGAAGCATGATCTGCTCGCCTCCATCCCGCGCAAGCTGAAGGGTTGGCGTGAACCCGGCGTAAAATTCATCATCATCCAGGATAATGACAGCAGCGACTGCCATAACGTAAAGAAAAGACTGGTCGTAGCATGTCCTCCTTTCCGCAGGGGCGATACTGTCGTACGT
>WJJA01000526.1 GCA_014729955.1 bacterium | reverse complement strand
GTATAAAGAGCTTAATGAAGCCGGCGAACATGATGCCCTTCTGCCCTTCGGCGACGCTTTTCGCGCCGAGGGTGCGCTGGGTGATGAACTGGTTCAGCCCCCAGTAAAAGGTATTCGGGATCCACAGCCCGCCGATAAAGACCGCGACCCAGGGCATATCGGGATCGTTCCACGGCATCACCGTGTGCAGTTTGTGAGCGTTGTGGCTGCGGAAGGAATCGATGCCGGCGAAGAGGTTGCCGTCGCCGATTGCCTGGAATCCGAGCCAGGCAACCGTCGCCCCGCCGAGAATCAGGGCCGTCCCCTGGATCAGGTCGGACCACACCACGGCTTTCAAGCCGCCGTAAATGGTGTAGGCACCGGCGATGATTCCGATGAACCAGATGCCCGCCACGGTGGCCCAGAAGCCTGCAGCGTCCGGTTCCATGCCGACGTGGGTCTCGAACAACGATGGGATATCGAAGATCGCGTTCAAGCCGACCGCGCCGGAATAGAGGACGGTGGACATGGCGACGATTACGTAGGCTGCCATGATGAAGGTCGCCATGATCGCGCGAGCGGTTGCATTGTAACGATACTCGAGGAACTCGGGCATGGTATAGATGCCGGCCTTCAGAAAGCGTGGCAGCAGGAACCAGCCGACCAGGACCAGGGTCACAGCCGCCATCCACTCATACGAGGCGATGGCCATGCCGATACGGCCGTACGCGGACCCGGCCATGCCGACGAAGTGTTCGGTGGAAATGTTCGATGCGATCAGGGAGATGCCGATCAACCACCAGGTGAGGGAGCGGCCGGCGAGGAAATAGTCTTCGCCGCTTGCCTCTTTGCGTGAGACATAGAGGGACACACCAATCACAATCGCCAGAAAGGCGATGAAGAAGGCGAGATCAATCCAGGTCAGATCCATAGCGTTCCTCCCACGGGCCCGGCGTGAATGTAAAACCAAAATCCCCGCCATGCCCGTGTGAAGTCGCTTTCGGACCAACTCGGTCGCGTGCATGGAGCGCCGGAACGGAGTCAGGTGCAACTTTTCTGTGTTTCATGTGTCATATCATAATACCCATAATATACTGAAAACCTGTATCTTACATGCCTCGAACGTATCGTTACGCTACACAACATCGCGTTTTGATGTAGCATATCACCTGCGATTCTACATTCACTCCTGATTCACTTCCCCCCGATGAAAACGGATGAAACGCAGCAAGTCCAATGCTGGCGCGTGTTTCTTCCGGGAGCATTTCCTTTCGGGCGAATGCCGGCACAGCCCTTGCAATTCATGAAGGTGAGCGTGCGATAAAGCAAAACAAAGGAGACAGCGATGCGTACGATAGCCCTTTTGACCGCCCTGATGCTCATACTGACCGCCGGTGTCGCGCTTGCGCGCCCGAACCAGACCGAGGGACACAACTCCGGCATCATTACCCCGGATGATGACGAGCTGGGAGCGATGAGCATATACTGTACTGAACCGGATTACGAGCTGGATGACAACAACCTCGATCCCTGGAGTCTTGCACCATTGCCGGCCGAAGAGCTGGATCGTATGGCGGACCGTGACCGCGCGAGGAACGGATCTATCACGTACCCCACCGCAGTGGAGATTGAACGTACGATGCCCTGGGATCGTGAACCGGACAAGGACTGGGTTCGTGACCATTCCCGTGTATGGCCGGGTTCCTACAAGATGAAGGCCAAGTAGGCGGCATTCTTATAACGCACCGCCTTTTCCATATAGATCGCAGGTTCCGGAACAACCGGCTCTCCCTTCACGGGGAGGCCGGTTTCGTCTTTGAGGACGTTTCTCTTTTACTCTGGAGGGTTACGCCTGTCGTTTATTTACGATTTGCCCCGGCTGATTCTACATCTCAGAAATCGATTCTTTGTGAAGACTCCGCAGCAGAGTCGCCATGGCCGAGCTCGGCGCCAAACCACGCCTTTTCATCGCGGCACGTGCCGCACCCATGAACTTCTCGTAGTCGTACGAGACGAAGCCTTCCACCCCGCCCCAGCGGAAGTCGCCGATCGCTTTGGGCGGGAAGCCTGCACCGAATATGTTCGTGCCGATGCCGATGACGGTACCGGTGTTTAATTGAGTGTTGATGGCGGTTTTGACATGATCGCCGATGATCGATCCGAAGAAGGTTTCGCCGGTGTTGATGCTTTCGCCTTCAAGGACGACCGAGACAGCACTGTAGTTGTTTTTCAAGTCGCTGTTGTTGGTGTCGGCGCCCAGGTTGACCCATTCTCCGAGGAGTGCATGCCCGAGAAAACCCTCGTGCTGCTTGTTGGAGAAGCCCTGGATGATGGTGTCTTCGACTTCACCGCCGATCTTGCAGACGGGTCCGATAGAGCAGGGACCGTGAATTTTGGCCCCCGGATTGATCTTTGTTTTCTCACCGACGGCAATGGGGCCGAGGAGGACCGCGCCGGGCATGACCTCCACACCGTCTTCGAGCAGAATCGGACCGTCCGAAGCGTCCAGGATCGCGCCGGCACGGACTTTTGCACCTGCGGCAATATGCATGTTGGTCTCTTCTACAAGGATTGCCCGCGCATCCACATCGCCGTTCACCTGGCCGACTCCACGCCCTCTGAAATCCTCTTCGATCGCCGCACGCTGCCGCTTGAGCAGTTCCCACGGCCAGAAGACGAGAGTGTCCTTCGCTTCGATCAGCTCGATTTCGGGCGCCGACATCTCCATGCTCCAGATG
>WJJA01000525.1 GCA_014729955.1 bacterium | reverse complement strand
GAATAGCCGTCTTTCCTCGTCCGGATCGTGTTCCGACTCACGAAATTCATTCACCAGGGGGAACAGATTCCTCTCAAGGCCCGCCAGGTAAACCACGGGAAACTCCAAACCCTTCGCGGCATGCACGGTCATCAAGCGGATGTTGTCCGCAGCGGGATCGAACTTGTCAATATCCGTAGCGAGACTGACTCGTTCCAGAAAGCCTTCGAGTCCGCCCTTTGCATCACCGATCTCTTCCCTGATCTGAATCAGCAGGTCTTCGACATTCTCCAACCGGTGCTGTTCTTCAAAGGTATCCCCTTCTTTCAGTCGCTCGAGAAAACCCGAGCCTTCCAGCACCAGTCGTGTCCATTGGGCAGTCGATATGCGATCATAAGCGTTGCGCCATTCCTGCAGTTGCAGACCGAACTGCACGCATTTTTTCACCGCCCGGGGTCCCAGGTCTTCTACATCGGCAGCCTGAATCAATGCTTCTGTCAGTGATATGTCTTCCTGCCTTGAAAATGCGATTAGCCGCTCGATCGTTTTGTCGCCGATCCCTCGCGGCGGCTCCTTGATGATACGCTTCAAGCTGATGTCGTCGCGCGGATTCAGCGCAAGACGGAAATAGGCAAGCGCGTCCTTGATTTCCCTGCGTCGGTAAAAACTCATCGAACCGACGATCTGGTAGGGCATGCGACGGTCAATTAGCGCATTTTCAAACGCGCGCGATTGTTCGTTGGTACGATACAGGACGGCAAAATCCCGATAGGCACGTTTGCCGCTCATCACATCCCGGGCAATACGTTCGCAGATCGTGTCGGCTTCCTCTCGATCTGAATTCATCGAGAGAACGCTTGGTTTTGCCCCGGTGTGGCGATCCGTCCAGAGTTTCTTTTCCTCCCGTCTGCTGCTGCCGCTGACCACGGCATGCGCGACATCGAGGATCGGTTGTGTGCTGCGGTAATTCTGTTCGAGACGAAAGACTTTCGTACCTTCGAACACCTCGCGAAACCGAAAGATGTTCTCCACTCTTGCGCCGCGCCAGCCGTAAATCGACTGGTCATCATCCCCCACCGCGCAGAAGTTCGCTTTCGGGCCGGCCAGCATACGCATCAGTTCGAACTGTGCGAGGTTGGTATCCTGGTATTCATCCACATGGAGAAATCGCCAGCGGGCACTCCAGTTGGCAAGGACTGTCGGGTTGTCTTTGAACAGGTACAGCGGCATCACGAGCAGGTCGTCGAAATCCATCGCCGCCAGTTTCCGCTTTCGTTTCTCATATTCTTTGTACACCAGTGCGACGACGGCTTCAATCGGTCTGTTCGCCGCCGGCTCAAACTGGTCCGGCTGGACCATATCATTCTTCAATCGGCTGATATGGGAATGGATGCGGCGCTCTTTCCAATTGCTGTCGCCCTGGTGATCCTGCAGGATCTCCTTTACCAGGCGGGCGGAATCATCCTGGTCAAATACGCTGAAACTTGACGGATACCCCACCGCTTTCGCTTCACGTCGAAGCAGTCTCAGCATCACGGAATGGAAGGTCCCGGCGGTCACCTTGTCGCCGTCGGGAGCGATACGAGCGACGCGCTCACGAAGCTCAGCCGCGGCTTTGTTGGTGAACGTAACGGCAAGAATCTCCCACGGACGTGCCTGCTGTTGAGTGAGGATATAGGCGATTCGATGGGAAAGCACACGGGTTTTACCGCTGCCCGCCCCGGCAAGGACAAGTACCGGCCCCTCTGTACATTCCACTGCAGATCGTTGTTGTTCGTTTAAACCCTTTAGCGGGTCTGTCCAACCCATGCGTCGGTTTTCCTAGGGTGTGCCGTTGCGAAACTTCCTGTCGTATTCACGTTTGGCGGCGGCGTGCTGTTCGCCTGTTGTGCTGAACACATGCCCGCCGTCTCCGCGCGCCACCATGAACATATAGGGTACGTCGGCAGGATTCAAGACGGCATCAATTGCAATCAGCCCCGGGTTGTTGATCGGTCCGGGCGGTAGACCGCGGTTTCGATAGGTGTTATAGGGAGATTCGATCTTAAGATCTTTAAGGTACAAACGTCTCGGACCCTCCGGGAGCAGGTACTGCACCGTCGGGCAGGCCTGCAGACGCCATCCCCGATCCAGCCGGTTATAGTACAGTCCTGCGATAATCGGCGCCTCTTCCGGGAGTTGGTATTCACCGGCGACGATACTCGCAAGCGTTATCGATCGAAACAGACCAAGTTCGGTGTTGCGCAACGCCTGCAGACGTTTCGGCCCGACCTTCTCGTGAAACATTTCCACCATCACCCGAACAATCTTCCGTGGAGGTTCATTCAGGTGAAAGGTGTAGGTTTCCGGGAAGAGAAACCCTTCCAGGGTTCGTACCTCGAGCCCCAATTCTTTCGCATATGAGGGATTGTGCACCTGATCAACAAAAGCCGAGCTGTCCAGCAGCACTCCCTGCTTCACCAGTTCTCGTGCCACAAGTTTTGCGGTCATTCCTTCGGTGATGGTGACCTGCACCTCCACCTCGCGCCCTTCACCTAGAATGGAGGCGAACTGCTTCATGGAACCGGAGCGCGGCAGATCGTATGTCCCCTTCTTCAGCTCGCCGTCCAGACCACGCCATTTGACATGGAAAACGAAACGGCGGGCATCGTCGATCAACCCGGCCTTTTGCAGATCGCGTGCGACCCGCCATGTAGAGGCGCCGGGGGGCACCTGGTACCTGTATGCGCCTTCAAGTGATGGATCAGCCCCCTCGCCGGATACATAGACATACACTGCGATTAATGCCGCGAGGACCAGCGAGGCTACCGCTATCCCCACGACGACGAGAGGTTTGATTTTTCCTGAGCGATACTTCGCGGAGTCTTTATCTGGAATCATCCGTGCTTCCTGCTTCTATCATACCCTTCACGACCGGATCTTCTGGAACATCAGGATCAAGGTTGTGCCACGAGGGATGTACTCGAAACCCTCCGTTCCCGTTCCGCTCGATTTTTACGGACAGAAGATCCATCCCTTCGTCACCGGTGCTTAAAACCAGGGTTTGTTGCAGGGTGTCGGGCGAGGGAGCAATGTAGTCACTCGGGCCCAGAAATACCACATCCGGGTTGGGCATGCGATCCAGAAGCAGCTTCAGTTCACCGCGATCCATATTGGCAAGCCACACACGCAGTGTGTCATCATCTTCCCGAGCCGGCTCCGTAACCGTATCCGCCTCCGCCGCCATCGACTCCGGCAGCCAGTAGGAACTGAATGCCTGCAACCGGATCACTCCGCCCGGCCATTCATACAGGTAGGGACCCTCGTCACTCAACCAGGGGATTCGATGAGACCATACTGAGTCAGAGAGATACAGAACACTGTCCCCCACCCCTGGAACGACAGCGTCGTAGTCGAGATGATCATAGATGTCCGCAATTGCTGCAAAGTCTTCTTCAACCGAAATTTCACTGACCAGGTTGCCGGTATCGAATCGCAACGCGGTGCCGTCCGGGTCGAGGCGATCCATCATCGTCGCACGTTTAGCGAGTCCCCCCATCGGTCCCAACTCGCAGTCACAGGGTTCGATCAGACCGCGCATATTGCCGCTGAGGAGTATTTGCAGCTCCCGGGATTGCTTGCTGCAGCCCGTACCCGATACAGAAATAATGACCAGCAGAAGGCTGATTACGGCATTCAGTATTGGGTGTCCTGCTGCTGCTATAGATCGTTGGTTGCTTTGCAGGATTACTCTCCTCCATACTTGATGCACTTTGTCCTTACTCATGCAACGACTCAATCCAGCCGTACAAATCTTCAACACTTCTCCACCACAGCACGGCATTAGAGTGCTTGATTTGTTGGAAGAAATCATGTTTCCAGGCTTCGGTTTTTATCGCGAGACGTCGTCCCGGAAACCGCTCCAGCAGGGCGATCGACACGGCGACCTCAGCGAATGTTCCGCTACCTCCACCAAAGGCAATTGCTGATGGTACACGCAGCAGCGTCGCCATGCGCTCCTGGTAGTCCATTGCCTCGATCACGTTGTTGATAAACTGGTTGGGTGGCTTTTCATCCGGAGGCAGATGGAGCACACCGGTGATGGTCGCGCCTGGGATCTTTGCGGCTCCTTCGCTCACGGCTGCCATAATGCCGCCGTAGCCTCCTGTCACGACTTCGCATCCCTGAAAAGCCAGCATCTGTCCCAGTTTGACCGCATCGGCCCAGGTCGCTTCCTCGAGCGAATCCGCTCCGCTACCGAATACCGTAACCGCCGGCATTTGCGCCCTTTCTCGTGTATTCCCGGCAGGTAAGGTAGGTTCCGGAAAGCAGGCATGCCAGTGAAGAGCCGTTGCCGAAGACCAAAACGATTACGTTCGCAGTTTCACAACACGGCATGGCACGATGAGCGGAGTGAATTGCCCCCACCTTTCACTCATGGTATATTTGTCCCTGACAAAGACAAAAACAGCCGTTTGAGGGATGCCATGAGCCTGTTCGACAGCCTGGTCGTTGCCGGAATGCCGTTTGTGCCGAAAAAGCTGGTCCGTCATTTTGCGGATCCTTATATCGCGGGTGAGAGCCTTCAGGATGCAATCGATACGGTGCAGCGCCTCAATCGGCAGGGAATCTGCGCTACCATTGATGTTCTGGGTGAAGGCATTACAAGGAAAGAGCAGGCAACTCGCGCGGTAGACCGCTATATCCAGGTCGTGGAAGCGATCGAGCGGGAAAAGCTTGATGCCAACATTTCAATTAAGCCAACCCAGTTTGGTCTCGGCATCGACCCGGCGTTCTGTCGCGACAATTACCGTCGTGTGATTGAAGTAGTCAAGCCCTATGACAATTTCATCCGTATCGACATGGAAGACAGCCCCTTCACCACTCTCACGCTGGACCTGTATGAAGACCTGGTAAAGGAATATCCCAGGATCGGTGTCGTCGTGCAGGCTTACCTGCGGCGCACGTTACACGACATCGAATCACGCCTCGCTCCTGTCAAAGCCAATATCCGGCTCTGCAAGGGGATTTATATCGAGCCTCACGAAATCGCCTATCGCGATTTCGATATCGTCCGTAAGAACTACATCCTTTTGCTTCGCAAGGCTCTGGAGGCAGGGATGTATGTCGGCATCGCAACCCATGACGAAATGCTTGTCTGGGAAGCGTATCGCCTCATTGATGAAATGGGGGTAGAGAAAGATCAGTATGAATTTCAGATGCTTCTCGGTGTGACGGAATCGCTGCGTCGACAAATTGTGCAGGACGGCCACAAGATGCGGGTTTATGTACCGTTCGGGCAGGACTGGTATCCCTATTCGACACGTCGTTTGAAGGAGAATCCGAAGATTGCCGGCTATGTCGCCAAGGACATTCTCGGGATTTCCCGGAAGTAGAGTGTCGCAGGGATTCAAGACGTCCCCGCTGAGGCTTGCCAAAGCGGGTGCGTAGTTGATCGCACTGGAATGACAGCTCAAAAGTCAGCCCGCTCTGATGCGGGCTGACGTGTTTCTCGCACTGCCATGAAATGCAGCCGGGCTAGCCCGGATATTTCACGAGTTCAAACTGTGTCAGATGTGAGGCGCGAAGGATGAAGCTGTATCGCAATACCGCGAACCCTTTCCAACAAAGCAGATGACGCAGTTGGGACCGCCCGAAGGGGGAATGAATAGATGAGATTGGCCTGGACACAATCTGTGTCAGGGAAAACCTGTACAGCGCGACATTATCTTGTTGTTAATATATCTTTTAGAAAAGAAGACTCTCGCCATTCATGAAATATTCGGGCTAGTCCGAGTTCGTGTTTGCTGTTTCAATGACACCCTGGAACTCCGGCTCCACAAACGGCCATTCACGTTTGTAGCGCACAATCACCTGCTGCGCGTTCTCGCTCTCCACACGAACCTGGGCATAGCGATACCCGTTCGGGTAGGGCAGCTCTGTGGTCGCGTTAACGGGCTCCAAATCCCAATCCGCCCACTCAATGAAGACGAGATCGTCGAACCATGCATTGGCTGTATTGTAATAGGGCGGATAGGTTGTAACACGAGTATTGATGTAACGCCAATTGCCTTCGAGATCGTAAAAATCATCCCATACCGGGATCCAGTCGCTGTCGCCGTCCAGCTCAACCGGCATCGATTCGTAAGAGTGACCTCCATCGTAGCGACTCGTATAAAAACGAAACTGAAAGCCGGTATCGCGCACGTTTTCCGCTCTCATCCATCCCAACGCGCTGTGCGGACGAGAAGGATCGATCTGGAAACGTTTCTTGAACTGGATGACATAGTTGTCGCCTAAACCAGAAGGCAGACTGATGCGAATACTCCGTCTTCCCTGCACGGCAAACTGGTCATCGTAGCTTTCGTAATCCGAATTGATCTCCCAGGGATCAGCGCCCTCGTCCTCCATGTTACCCCACAGCAGCAGATCCCGACCATATCGGATTTGCACTTCCCCGTCCGGTTGTATTGCCTGGATTTCGGTGACATAGCCTTCACCGGTCATACGGAAGGGCCTGGTGATCCTCATGCCGTCACCCTCTTCAACCAGTGCAAGCGTATCGTAACTCTCTTCATAGAAACGCTGATGGGTGGTGTCCCAGAAGACGGTCGCGGTATTCATGCCCGGCATACGGATCAAGTGTGTATCGAGCAGTTTCGAGTAGTGTGTCAGCAGGTCCAGAATGTTCCGGCCGAGCATCCCCTGCGCCTCGACCGGTACATATCCTTCGATGTACAGCGGTCGAACGGCTGCGGCGTCCACACTGTCAGGACCGACATGAATCTCAGCCAGCATGGAAGGAAGAGTTTTCGGATAAGAGAGATCGAAGATGAAATCGCCGAGGCTGTGTACGATCAGTTTGCCGTTGTAAATCTGCACACCCTGGATCACATGTGGATGGTGGCAAATCACCAGGTCTGCCCCCATATCCACCGCGTATTCACGAAGCGCAACTTCACCGGAATCCGGGTGCAGTTCAAAGATGATATAATCGTCTTCCGGTGGAAGATCTTCAAACCGCTCCCTGATGCCCTGGTCGCCGTCCCGAGGATAACGGGAGTATTCACTGCCGCAGTGCACCTG
>WJJA01000524.1 GCA_014729955.1 bacterium | reverse complement strand
GCTTCGACTGGGTGTATCCGGAAACGGCTCGTTTGTTGGCGATGGAAGGCGCGCAAATCATCGCTCATCCCTCCAACCTGGTGCTGCAATACTGTCAGCAGGCGATGTTCGCGCGTAGCGTGGAAAACCGAGTTTTCACGATCACATCGAATCGTATCGGCACCGAAGATCGAGCCGAACGTGTCCTAACCTTCACCGGCGCATCCCAGGTGATGAATCCGCGCGGGGAACGTCTGATCGACGCCCCGACCGATTCCGAACACATCGGGCTGGCCAAGGTCAACCCCTTCGACGCGGACGACAAGAAGATGACCGACTACAACCATCTCTTTGCCGGGCGACGCACCGATGTGTACGGTCCCCTGGTCAACCCGTGGACCGGTCCGAAATAGGAGCGGATGATTCCCTTCCGGGCTGTCCGTCCGTATCTTGGGAGCAGGGTGGAGGCTCAACCGAGGAGTGGCGGGATGTCTGCGAATCTGCGTGTGGTGTTGGTCGCCCTGCTGATCTCGACCGTATGGGTATGGGTCGGCTGCGATCTCCTGGAAGACGACGGCGAAGAACAGGGCGAAGGCGATGTGGTCTTCTGGGTTGACGAAGACTACGACGAAGGGTATATCGACGTGTGGGTGGAGGACACCCACCGGGGGCGCGTAACCCACTACTATCCCGATGAAGTCCCGACCTGCGGCGCCGGCGGTTGTGTCAGTGTCCTGCTGGATGCCGGCACCTATGACTACCTCGCGGAAAGTGAATCCGGCGTCCTGCAGTGGGAGGAGAGCTTCACCCTCGAAGACGGGGTCTGCCTGCCGATTCAACTGGACTATCCGACAACGACCTCAGCCGGTCCGACAACACCTCCCGACGCGAGGGAGCAGCCGCTACCGATGGATGCCGGACCCTTCCCGGATGAAGTCGCCGTACCCCTTCAACCCGCCGGGTGACGGGTGCTGCACGGCCGGACCTGCTTTACAGCTTCCCCTGGTGTTTCAGCTGCTTCTCGATCTTTGCCCAGGTATCACGCAGGGTCACGATCCGGTTGAACACCAGCGCGCCGGGTTTTGAATCCTGGTCCACGTAGAAGTAACCCTTCCGTTCGAACTGGCAGCGATAGCCCTGATCGACCTCCATCAGCGCCGGCTCAAGCTTGCACTGCTTCAAAGTCACCAGAGACGTCGGGTTCAGGTTCTGTTTCCAGTCTTCGCCTTCTTTCACGCTGAGCGGATTGGGATGCGCGAAGAGGTGGTCGTACAGGCGCACTTCCGCCTCGACCGCATGACCGGCGCTGACCCAGTGCAGGGTGGCTTTGACCTTGCGGCCGTCCGGGGCATCCCCTCCGCGCGTGGCGGGATCGTACGTGCAGCGCAGCTCGGTAATCGTGCCGTTTGCATCCTTCACCACCTCTTCGCAGGTGATGAAATAGGCGTAACGCAAACGTACTTCGCGCCCCGGCGCGAGACGGAAGAACTTCTTCGGAGGATCTTCCATGAAATCCTCCCGCTCGATGTACAGCTCACGGGAGAAGGGAACGTTACGGACGCCGTCCTCAGGCCGTTCCGGGTTGTTCACCGCTTCGAGATGCTCCTCCTCGCCCTCCGGGTAATTGGTCAGCACGACTTTCAGCGGTTCGAGCACGGCCATGCGGCGCGGGGCGGTGTAGTTCAACTCTTCACGCTGAGCGTTTTCAAGCTGCATCTTGTCGACGATGCTGTTCGCCTTGGAAACGCCGATGGAGTTGACAAAGGCCCGGATCGCGGTCGGCGTGTACCCGCGCCGACGGTACGCCGACAGGGTCGGCATGCGAGGATCATCCCAGCCGTCCACGATCCCCGCTTCGATCAGTTCCAACAGCTTGCGCTTGGACATCACCGTGTAGCTGATGTTCAGCCGTGCAAATTCGTACTGCCGAGGTCGCGCGTTGCAAGGCACGTTCTCGACAAACCAGTCGTAGACTTCGCGGTTGTTCTCGAACTCCAGCGTGCACAGCGAATGCGTGATTCCCTCGATCGCATCGGACAGCGGGTGGGCATAGTCATACATTGGGTAAATACACCACTTGTCCCCGGTGCGATGGTGGTGGGCGTGACGAATGCGGTAGATCAACGGGTCGCGCATCTTCATGTTCGGGTTCGCCATGTCGATCCTGGCGCGCAGGGTATGGGAACCGTCGGGGAACTCCCCGGCCTTCATGCGACGGAACAGGTCGAGGTTTTCTTCGATGGAACGGTCGGCATACCTGCTGCGTTCACCCGCCTGCTTCACCGTGCCGCGGTGCTCGCGAATCTCCGCTTCGTTCAAGCTGTCCACATAGGCTTTGCCGTCACGGATCAACACCTCGGCCCACTCATACAACTGGTCGAAATAGTCGGACGCAAAACGGAGACGGTCGCCCCAGTCGAAGCCCAGCCAGTGCACATCACGCTGGATCGATTCGACATACATCGTGTCTTCGGTGGTCGGATTGGTGTCGTCAAAACGGAGATAGGTATAGCCGCCTCGTTCTTCCGCCGTCCCGAAGTCGATCACAATCGCCTTGGAATGGCCGATATGCAACATGCCGTTCGGTTCCGGCGGGAACCGTGTGACTATGGTCTTTACACGGCCGGCTTCGAGATCTTCATCCATGATCTTACGGATGAAGTCCTTTTTTTCCGGGGCGGCGCTCTTGTCTGTCATGTCGCTCATGGTTTGTATCCAGCGCTGAGAGAGGATTCCTGCAAAGCGTACAACTTAGCGCATGCGGGACGGCGCTTCAACGGGGGCGCTTGAGGTCCGGCTCATGGTGTGTGTTGGGAGAATATGCTACAAGCCGCATCACGGGTAAACCGTCGTTGGTTCCTTCACGTTCGCAAGACAGCAAGGATCCATCGAGTTGATGGATCCACCTGTGTACCTCAAAACGATGAGTCGGTTCTTGCGGCAGACGTCGTCAAAACCTCCGGATCTACCGGCTGAGACGCCTTCTGAAAGTGTGGGTGGTCCGAGAGATGAAAAACATCGATTCGTCCGCCTTGCGAATTTCATGCTCCGTCAGAGCAAATCGCTGTTCCAATTTCAGCGTAACAAAGGATGCGTCATCCGGGATCGGTACATCGACCCGGCCGGTTTCATCAATAGTATACACCGCTGCGAGGCTGCTGAAGTGACGGTAGACGATCAGACGGACCGTCTTAACACGTTCGTCCGGCACACAGGTGACTGTTACCGTGTCGCCCAATATCCACGGCTCCGCGTCCGTCGGGAGGCCCTCGACAGGCAGGGGCTGCTCCAATTCGACTGGGAAGGTATAGCGGCCGAACTCCGCATTGTCAACTATCGCTTCGCAGGTGCTGTCTGTCGGCAGCAGACCGGCCAGGGGCAGCAGGTACTCAAGGCAGTCTTCGGCACCGGGTGAGTAATAACCCGAATATTTCATGAATGATGAAAGCGATCTATGGTAAGGACTGGTTTTACAAGAAGATGTTCCCCCAATTTGTCACTTCTTACCGGTGACGATTTGCACTCTGACGTAAAAGAGAAAAACCCATTCATTCACCCTTCGGGCGGTCCCAAGCACGTCATCTGCTTTGTTCCGAAGGATTCGCGGTATTGCCATACAGCTTCATCCTTCGCGCCTCGCATCTGACGCACTTCGAACTCGTGAAATTTCCGGGTAACCGGCGTGTGGTGGGATGCGTTCACCCTCCCAGAAGACCTTCAGGCCGGGAATAGGCAAAACGACTGCTGGAGTTGCGTCCATCCCGCGCGGGAACGTTTCCCTGTTGGTGACATGGAGTGAACTCTCTCAATTGTTTCGCCAGATTTTCAATCATCCACATTTCTTCCAGTGAACCGTTGCGCCGCATCGATGGTTTTGGTAGCGACGGGGGGCAGAACACCAGGTCCGGCGTTGAAATAATCACACGCATGATACAATCGTGCGCAGAACCTGTCCGAACGTGGTTGGAGTGCCGTCGAAATGTTGTGTCGGGTCTTGGCCCGCGTCAGCGGGGTGTGACCCGACACTGAAAATGGATCTTCAACGGCACAAGCATGGCAATCCGCGCCGGGAGTGCCTCTGACACTTCGCGTCACGGTCAACCAGTCCGACGATAGCGCGAATCCCGGGTGAATTTAGCGAGAATACCCGGTTCGAGTGCAGACCAAACCGGGTTGTTTTCAGCGATAGAATGCAGCGGGATGCTTCCTAGAACGGCGCGAACCCGCTCGCGGACCAGTAGTCTTCCTTGAGCGATTCCTGCTGCCGAAGCAGGGCGTGATAATGACCGGTTTCCCAATCGACCAGTTCACGGAAAAATTTCTTCACCGCCTGGTTCTCAATCTCCGTCGCCTGCGTCTTGTAAAAGTTGATCGCATTCAACTCGAGTTGAATACCAATGGAAAGGGCGCTCATCTCCATGTGCGCTTCTTCGATGCGATCCTTTAACTTTTCTGAGAAGATCGGGTGAGACCCTTCAAAGGACGAAGGTTTGGACAGGGTCTTGTTCAGATCCGGTTTGCCGGTCTCGAGGAAATGGTTGTACTGGTGAGTGAGGAACTCGATGTGCTCACGCTCCTCCTCGGCCAATCTCAGAAAGGTCGCCTTGCCGCGCTCGTCGTTCGTGGAAGAGGCTGCCATACGGTAAAAATTCTCGCCGTCGCTCTCCGCCTGAATAGCGCGCAGCAACCCCTTGGTTATCCGTTCGTTCGGATCGTTCATTTCCTTGCTCCTCACCCGGCTTCCAGGTTAAACTCGGCCATATCGAAATAAAATCCCATTCCGGTGACGGAATCGATTTCCGCCTGCACAATCGCGAGGTGCCCCTCTTCGATCTCCAGGAAGCGGGAAAACATCATCTTCTCGTCATCTTCCATCGTATCGACCATGCGCTGGTAGAAATTGCTGGTCTGCTCTTCAACATCAAGGGCCTTTTGCAGCATCCGCAATTCCACACCGCGGTCTTTCACTTCAAGCTTCTTCTCGAGCCCCTTCACTTGCTCGTCGATCTGCTCACGTGTCGGCAGTTTGGATTCGATTTTCTCCGGCTGGATCTTGCCGGTCTTACGCCATTCCTCGAGACGGCTGTTGAGATAGTCCAGGTGTCCCTGTTCCTCTTCCATCAACACCTTGAAAATCCGCTCGCCGATTTCATTGTCTGCCTTTTCCACCGCTTCACGATAGGTGTCACGCACCTTGGTCTCGAACTCAATCGCGGTCAGAATGGCCTCTTCCACACTCAGGACACCTTCTCCGGCCATACCATGTACTCCCGTTTGCCGTTCGGTTCGCGGCCCGGATTCAACCGCATCCCGTGGTTCTGTTTTGCCGTAAAATACGGCAACGAAAGCGCGTTCTCAAATGCGGCACGCTCCCGCGTACACCAGTCGAAAAAACTGCCCACCCCCTCGTGGGAGTGGGCAGAGGGATTGGTCGAACAAAACGGATTACGCTTCCCGGGTCGCCAGTTCACGGTCCATCAGGAACAACCCGCCCTTGAAGTCGCCCATCATCTCGAGACGGTCGAGGATGGCCTCCACGGACGATTCCTCTTCCACCTGTTCTTCGACGAACCAGTGCAGGAAGATGTTGGTCGCGTGATCGTTGTGTTTGATCGCCAGGTCGACGATCTCGTTGATCCAGCCGGTTACCTTCTTCTCATGCTCGAGAGCGGCCGCGACCGCATCACGCGGGCTGTCCCAGCTCATCGGCGGCTTCGCGATCTCTTCCAACTCGACACGCTCACCACGCTCCAGCAGGTAGCGCAGGATCTTCTCCGCATGACCGCGCTCTTCGGCGGACTGCAACGCGAACCACTTCGCGAAACCGGTCAGATTTTCCGCTTCAAAATGAGACGCCATCGCCAGGTACAGGTACATGGCGAAATATTCACGATTGACCTGCAAATTCAATGCGTCACGAATGTCTTTCTGCATCGTATCCTCCTATGGGGTCTATGGGGTTGTTCAAACTTTTGTTACCAATCAGAACGAGGAGTGTTTTACTCTCCTAACTCTGTGTTCGGAAAACTCCCGCCGCCGGGATCTGCTTCCCGGCGCGGAAGGGTGTTGCTGTATGATGTTTTACCGGCGAACAGCGATGCGATGGGATGTTTCATCGCTGCCGACCGCCGGATCACCGGCGGAGCTGCGAAGGATTCGGTTCAAACGTTCCGTCAAAATCTTGCTTGCCGCAGGCGAGTGTGACCTGACGAAAGCAACCCTTTTGCTCTGACACGATCCGTCTGTCCAACGCTCAGGCGTAAGGGAACATGTCCTTCTTCAGCTTCTCGAGCGAATCGAGCATGAACTGATGCTTTTCCTCGTCCACGAGCAGGTAGTTCAGCATGTAAAACTGGGTCGCCAGCGAACGGTTTTCGCGAATCTGGTCCATCGCATCCTTCGCCAGTTCCTGGGTCTTCTTCTCGAGCTCGATATGCTCTTCAATGCTGTCCCAGATTTCCGACACGTCTTCCGGGCGCAATTCCATCGGCTTGACAGTCATCGAATCGATGATCATCTGCTGCAGGTTGTGATGATTCTGCGAGTCACGCTGAATCGTCTCGAGCACCAGGCGAAGAACCGGGTGATCGGTCTTTTCCAGCATCTTGCTGGTCGATGCCACGGACGCGTTCTCGATCTTCTTCCATTTTTCGAGGGTTTCTACGAGCTTCTCGTACTGTTCCTTCTGGGACATGGAGTGTCCTCCCCTGCATTGAAAGGTGTTTCGGGCTTCGCCTGAGAACGAAGAGTCCCGTACCAATAATCATCTGGAATGGAAGCAGCAGGCGGGTC
>WJJA01000523.1 GCA_014729955.1 bacterium | reverse complement strand
CTGCAATACATCAACGGCCGCACCTGGTGGCATGAGCTGGAGCTGATCGTACGAACCGGTGTGCTGATCCCGCGTCCGGAGACCGAATTGCTGGTCGAAGCGGCACGCGAACGGATGCCGGACGGAGGGTTCTCGTGGGCGCTGGACATCGGCTGCGGCACGGGCGCGATCGGTCTGGCGTTGCTGCACGCGGGTATCGCTGAACGTATCGTAATGGTCGACAGCAGCCGTGAAGCTGCACGTCTGAGTTACGAGAATGCCCGGCAGGTGTTGGCCGACCCGGACGCCGACAATGACCGTGATAAAGAACGTGAAGCGACGTTCATGCCGGGTTTGCGCGAAGAGAGGGGAGACCGCAGCGTCGCCTGGTATCGTGAGGGTGATGATATACCGATCTGCACCATACTTCACAGCGATGCGCTTCAGAACGACTGGTTGCCGCGCACCCTTCTTCCGGCGCTGCCGGAACAGTTTCCTCTTATCGCCTCTAATCCACCGTATATCCGTAGAGATGAGTGGCCGACGCTGCAACATGAAGTGCGAGAGCACGAGCCCCGGGAGGCGCTGCTCTCCGGTGCGGACGGCCTGGATGCGCATCGGGCGTTGTCGAAACTTGCACCGAGCCTGTTGACCCCGGACGGTTGGTTCCTCGGAGAGATCGGAGCGGAACAGGGCGAGGCCGTACGATTCCTGTACACCGAATGGGCGGAGCCGGTTGAAATCCTGCCGGACCTTGCGGGACGAGATCGCATTGTAGCAGCACGGAACAAGGTCGCAGGGAACTCCCATGCCTGAAGAACACCGCACAAACCGACCTCGCGCCGTCATCTCCGCCTGCCTGACCGGTCGCGCGTGCCGCTATGACGGCTGCGATCAATACAATCCCGAGGTGGAAACGCTGGGAGAGCAGTACGATCTGCTCCCGATCTGCCCCGAGGTTGAGGGTGGGTTGGAAACCCCTCGTCCGCCTGCGGAAATAACCACCGGCCCCGGAGAGGCAGTCCTCGACGGTCATGCCCGTGTAGTAAGGGTCGAGGACGGCGGGAATGTGACCGGTGCGTTTCTGAAAGGCGCGCGGTATACACTGCAGGCGGCGGTCGAAACCGGGGCAAGCCACGCATTTCTGATGGATCGCAGCCCGTCCTGCGGTTGTGAACGAATCTACCGAAACGGTGTTCTTGTGCCCGGGAGCGGGGTGACGGCAGCTTTGCTGAAACGGAACGGATTGATGGTGCGTTCAATGTCCGGGAAGGATCAATGAAGCGCTGTCCGAAACCACCCGGGTGTGCTTGAATCAAAAGCCGGCAGTTTGCGCGCTGAAGATGGGAACGTTATCCTATGTCAGGCGATGCAACCCGCAGCCCTGAACGTACAGCCGGACCCACTTAAACAAGTGAAACCACCATGCATACACACCGCACCTTAGTATCTGTCGGCTTTGCCCTGCTCCTGGTGCTTACGGGCATGCTCCCCGAATCTCTCCGCGCTGACACCGTTGCTCTTCAACCCCTCTACCTGGAGGAGGCGCCCGACTCCCTGCAATCTGCGTGGGTACAGATCTTCTCAGAAGAAGCAGCGAAAGCCGACCTCCAGGTCGCGAAAACAGAAGACGTTCAGCGCGCGGTGAGCAACGTCGGTGACGATGATCCGTATTGCCTGACGCCGACCTGTATGCAGGCTGTCGCGAAATCTGTCGGTGCGGACTATGCGGTCGCCGGGCAGGTTAACGGATCGGTGTCACGCTATGTATTCGAGCTGTGGGTCGTCGCAGCGGATCAACCCCTGATCCGCCACCGGGTATCGCGTGAATCCAAACCGGAACCCAAAGATGTAAGACCGATGATGAAAGAGCTCGCCCTGGAATTGGTTGAACTGCTTCGATACGGCCAGGGAGTTCTTGCCATCACTACCGAACCGGATGCCGGTCGGGTGGAAGTTAATGGTACATCAGTCGGCATCGCACCCCTTCAGCTGGTTCGTCCCGGCGAACGTCGATATGAGGTAAAAGCGCTGCGCCCCGGGTACAAGACACGTTCACGCAATGTGTTTTTGGCCGAGAACGATACGCAGTATGTGCATCTGAAAATGAGTGAGAAACCGTATACCGACCCGATGGAGATTCCCTCCCTGCGCGGTTGGGTCACTGCCGGGCTTCCTCTTTACCAGCCCTCCAGTGCACTGGACACCGACATCAGCTGGGGCAGCGGCAGCACCCTTGGGGTCCATGTGGAAATGGGAAACCTGTGGCGGGTACGTTTTTCACTCTACAATTACCAGGGAGATGTGGAAGAGGTTGAGGCGAACGTAGGATCAAGGTTTGTGCAATCCCATACCCCCCGTGGTCGAGCGCTGGTGCTGGCGCCCTCCCTGGTGTATGCAAGCCGAACCAAAGGAATAACCCCGTTCCTTAACGCCGGCCTGGTGTGGATGCAGCGTGAGGTGGAGTTGGACCTGGCGGACGGCGGCACCGAAAGGCGCAGGACCACCTTTCTGCCGGGCTATCTGTTCGGATTGGGCCTCGAATGGCCGCTGTACGGTCCCATCGCGATGCAGCTTGATCTGCAGTATGCCGCTACCTTTGAACGCGGTGACACCTATAAGCAGGATGGTGAGCAGATAGCACCGGTTTGGGATCGAGCCTTTGAAACCTTTCGTGATTTTACGGTAGTACGCCTGGGAATTGGATACCGGTTGTAAAACGGTCGGGGTCGCCTGAATTCTCCGGAAGCCGGGGCTCAATTTCGTTTTTTTCTTGTTTTCTCCGCGTCAACTTCCCATACTCTGTCGCAGTTCAGTCCTTCCTCTACCCAAGCGGAGAACGGTATGCTTGACCCGTCGCCTCGAAACCCTGAAGTGAATGCCGGTACAATCAAGAGATTTATGCAGCAGGAAAGTATGAACGAGCACGGCCTGGCAGAATTACTCGGGGTCGATCCGGTCACGGTGCGTCGGTGGCTTAAGGGCACATCACGACCGACTGGAACAGCGGAAATGATTCTCAAACTGTTCATTACCGATCAAAAGGTTGATCTCAATCGGGAGAACATGTTGGAATTCCATGCATCGATTGCCGGTCCCTATCGGCTGTGGAAACGCTTGACTGGTGTGTTTGAAAAGCTGGAAGACGACTGGATCTAACCCGAATATTTCATGAATGATAAAAGCGAGCTATGGTAAGGACTGGTTTTACAGGAAGATGTTCCCCAATTTGTCACTTCCTCCCGGCGACGGTTTGTACCCGGACGTAAGAGAGAAAAACCCATTTACTCATTCACCCTTCGGGCGATCCCAGGCACGTCATCTGCTTTGTTCCGAAGGATTCGCGG
>WJJA01000070.1 GCA_014729955.1 bacterium | reverse complement strand
CATGATATACCGTGAATGCAACCAGGCATTCTGCGAGTATCTCGGCCTGTCCCGTGACCAGATCGTCGGCAGGTCGGTCTATGACATCGCTCCGAAGGGAAAAGCCGATGTCTATTACCAGAAGGATCTTGAGGTCCTGCATTCTGGTGAGACGCAATTCTATGAAACGGGCGTTCAGTTCCGGGACGGCAGCACTCGGCGGGTGTTCTTCACGAAAGCGCGGTTCACCGACGACAAGGGCGTACCGCGCGGGCTGGTCGGTACCATGCTCGATATCACCGAACGAATCGAACGGGAGCAACAGATCCGTTTCCAGGCGGAGCTGCTGGACAGTGTCGGCCAGGCAGTGGTCGCAACAGACGTGGACGGCACGATCAGGTATTGGAACGAAGCTGCACATACGCTATACGGTTGGCGGGCTTCTGAAGTGATCGGAAGGACCGTACAAGACGTGATTCCTGTCATGGATACCGATGAGGATCTCGATTTGCTCTGGTCTGACATGGTGGCGGGAAACAGACGGCAGGGCGAACTGACCTTCATGCGCAAAGACAGAACCACCTTCCCCGGCTATGTCGTAAACAGCCCGTGGTATGACGATGAGGGCGAACTGATCGGCATGATTGGGGTCGTGGCGGACATCACCGATATGAAAGAAGCACGGGACCGTCTGGAGGAGTCCGAACAGCAGCTGCGCGAGCTGGCGATGCACATGGAACAGGTGCGTGAGAACGAACGTACGGCGATCTCACGTGAACTCCACGACGAATTGGGCCAGGCGTTGACCGCGTTGAAGATGGACATCTCCTGGCTGGAAAAGCATCTTGAACAGAACGAGGCCAACATTCAGTCAAAGTTCCAATCCATGATCGACCTGATCGATACCACGATTGACTCCGTGAAGCGCATGTCCGCGGAACTTCGCCCCGGCATCCTCGACGACCTTGGTCTGATCGATGCGATCGAGTGGCAAATCGATGAGTTCAGCAAGCGGTATGACATTGAAGTGGAGGCAACTCTGCCTGCGGACACAGATGAGCTGACAAAGCAGAAATCTGTCGCTGTTTTTCGTATTTTACAGGAGACACTGACCAATGTCGCACGACACGCTAAGGCCGACTCGGTCACAGTGAATCTGAATATCGTTGACGGACGGCTGCAGCTTGAAGTAAAAGACAACGGTCGGGGGATCACGGCCCAAGAAATCGAAGACACGCAGAGCTTCGGGCTGATCGGCATGCAGGAACGTGTTCGACACCACGGGGGCGTCTTTACTATCGAGGGCAAACCGGGAGAGGGGACGATGGTGCAAGTAGGAATCCCCGTGTGTCCCGAAGAAGGAATCGATGATTAACGTTGTACTGGCCGATGATCATGTGATTGTGCGGGAAGGCTTGAAACAGCTTTTGCATGAGGAGCGCGACATTGAGGTGACCGGCGAAGCCTCGGACTGCGCGGAAGCGCTGGAATTGGTTCAACGTCTTCAACCGGATATTGTCGTGCTGGATATCTCCATGCCGGGTCGCGGAGGGTTGGATACACTAAAGCAAATCCAGAACCTCTCCCCCCACCCTTCCGTGATCATCCTCAGCATGCATTCCGCCGAGAAATACGCCTTTCGTGCCTTCCAGGCCGGCGCGATGGCTTACCTCACCAAAAAGCATGCCTACGCCGAACTGGTCGAAGCGATCCATACCGCGCACTCCGGCAGGAAGTTTGTCTCGCGTGAACCTGCCGAGATTCTCGCAACCCATATCGGACCCTCCTCAACCCAGGCACCCCATGAGGCATTGTCTGACAGGGAAATGGAAGTGCTCCTCTTCATCGGGCAGGGCTACACCGTCGGGGAGATTGCCGAAAAACTGAGACTCAGCCCGAAAACCATCAGCACCTACCGTACCCGAATTCTCGAAAAACTTACATTAAAAAACAACGCCGACATGGTGGAATACGTGCAGCGCAACCGTCTGGACACCTGATTCTTTGGTGTTTTCGATAGTATGTAGGACAGAGTCTCACATCCCTCCGTTCTTAAAACTTACGGAAGTATCCGCTTGCGCCTGATACCGCTCTTTTCGTTTTCTTGTTATCCTGTCATTAGCAGAATCCGCGTCGGGTTGCGGAGTCGGGTCTTGATCTGCTTCGGCGAGGTGTGATTCGACACGACGAAAGCAGCGCCGGCATCATCTGTCTCAAGGATTCCTGCTCATACAACTTGCATAGACCACCAAAGGAGGTGTTGCGGCATGCGTGTACTGATCGCGGACGATTCTTCCATGCTGCGGGGAAAAATACGGGAACTGTTCGATGACGTGCCCGGCATTGAAATCATCGGGGAAACCTCGACGATTCAGGCCTCGATCGAGGCCATGCGTGAAAACCGACCCGATGCGGTGATCTGCGACATTCGCTTCCAGGAGGGCAACGGCATCGATGTGCTTTACGAAGCGAAGCGTATGGACAATCCGCCCATCATGATCATGTTTACGAACTACCCTTATCCCCACTACCAGAAGCGTTGCAGGGACGAACAGGCAGATTACTTCTTCGACAAGTCCAGCGAGTTCGAGGATATGGTCGCGATTCTTCGTGAACTTGCAGCGGGTGGTCGAAACGGTAAAAGCAGGCAAGTCCAACCGGATTGAAACTGGTGATGCTATGAGCGCACTTGATGAAAACGGCCAAAGGGTTGGGACGGCACGAGTCGGAAACGCGAACGGGGTTTTGACCCACACTGCGAAAGCTCCCGACCCGACCGCTCAGAGCGATGCTCAACCCGTCGCGATGTACATTTTCGATTTGACCGAGCAGAAGAACCTTTACGTCAACCGTGACATCGCCGACATGCTTGGGTATACCCCTCAGGATATCCAGGCATTGGGCTCCGATATGCTCGGCCGACTCCTCCATCCTGATGACCTTCAGCGTTACGATGAACACCACAGCCAGTTGATGCTCGCATCCGACCATGACATGCTCAATATTGAGTACCGCGCCAAAGACAAGGAGGGCCGCTATCGAATCATGCGCAGTCGTGAATCGGTCTTTGCACGCGACGAAAACGGCCGACCGACGCAAAAGATCGGGATGGTCACGGATATTACTGAGCAGTTGGATGCTCGCGAAGAGGCTGAACGCCGACGGATGATGTCGAGTGCGATCACGGAGTTGCTGCATGAAACCATTTTCTGTGAAACCGAGACGGAAGTGGCGGAAAAGTGTCTCGAGATCGCGCTACGATTGACCCACAGTGCGTTCGGGTTTATCGGTGAAGTGAACTCCGACGGCCGGCTCGACACCATTGCGATCAGCGACACCGGCTGGAACGCCTGCCGTATCCCGGAGAGCAATGCCCTGATGGAAATCCGGAATATGGAAGTCCGCGGTATCTGGGGCACAGCGATTCAAAGCGAGCAATCCCTGCTCCTGAACGATCCCGCGTCCCACCCCTCGAGTGTCGGCACGCCGGAGGGCCACCCAAAGCTGACGTCCTACCTGGGCGTTCCCTTGAAACGGCGGGGCAAAACGACGGGTGTGATTTCGCTGGCTAACGGGAAGCATGGATTCACTCTGCGTGACCAGGAGATGATCGAACATCTCTCTGATTTCTTTACGGATGCGCTAGGGAAAAAGCGTACGGAAACCGAACTGGCTCGTCACCAGCAGCACCTGGAAGACCTTGTCGAGGAGCATACGGCTGAACTGAAGGAGCGTGTGAAAGAGTTGGCCTGCCTGCACACCATTGCGCAGTTGATTAACGACCCGGACAACAGCCTGGAGGAGATTCTACAGGGAATCGTCGATATCATTCCACCCTCCTGGAAGTATCCCTCCGTGACAACCGCACGGCTGATGCTGGACCATGAAACGTTTACATCGAAGGCATTTCAAGAGGGCAACTGGTGCCAGTCCCGGGAGATCTTCCACGACGACAAGCCGGTGGGTCTTCTCGAGGTGTTCTACACCGATGAGAAACCCGAGGAAGATGAAGGGCCGTTCCTGGAAGAGGAGCGAGCGCTGCTCAATACTATCGCCATCCGTGTGCAAACCCTCCTGGAAAAGCGACGCATGGAACAGGAGCGTGATGAGCAGTTGAAGCGACTGTTAACCATCTTCGACAGCTTTCCCGAGATCATCTATGTCTGCGACCCGGAGACGTACGAGGTTCTTTTCGTGAATGATGTCTTCCGGTCCAAACTGCCGGAAGATCCTGTCGGGAAAACATGTTACGAGGCTTTCCAGGGATTCAATGAACCCTGCGAATTCTGCACGAACGACAAGATTCAAAACGGCATTGCCTACACCTGGGAACACAGGAACGAGATACTGCAGAAGGATTTTCGTATCACAGACCAGATGATCGACTGGCCGGATGGTCGCCGTGTTCGTTTCGAGCTGGCCGTAGACATCACCGAGATGAAGAAGCTGGAAGCGGCGCGCATTTCGAGCGAATCGCGCTTTCGTACGCTGTTCGAACACTCCCCCGTCGGCATTGCCATGGTCGATGAAGAGGGTCGGCCGGCACGGTCCAATCAGGCGTTGTGCAACCTGTTGGGCTACACCCCGGACGAACTTGCCGAGTTACCCTTTCCCAGGTTCACTCACCCCGAGGATGCAGACCGTGACCTGCAGCTCTACACCGAATTGTATGAGGGTAAACGTGACGCCTACAACGTGGAGAAGCGTTACATCCGCAAGGACGGCGAGATGGTGTGGGCGGACTTGACCGTTTCCATCGTACGCGACCAGGACAACCAACCGCAGTTTGCCGTGGGTATGGTGGTAGACATCACTGAAAAGCAGGCAGCGCGGGAGGAATTGAACCGCTTGATGAAACAGATCGAGGACAAGAACAAAGAGCTGGAGCAAATTGTATATGTCACCTCCCATGACCTGCGCTCGCCCCTGGTAAACGTGCAGGGCTTCAGCAGTGAACTGCAATATTCGCTTGAGGATCTTGCCAATAAGCTGCGTGACCTCGAAATCCCGGACGATGTGCACCGGGAACTGATGACGCTTGTGCGTGAAGATATTCCCGAGTCTCTGCGCTTCATCCTTTCCAGCACGTCCAAGATGGACATCCTGCTGAAAGGTTTGCTGAGACTCTCCCGCATGGGACGTGCCGCTCTGGAAATCGAAACGATCGAGATGAATAAACTGGTCGGCAGGATTCGCGAGGATGTCAAATTCGCCGCGGAGGCGGGCAACTGTGCGGTAGAGATAGGCGATCTGCCTGAGTGTGTCGGAGACGCGACGCAGTTGAACCAGGTCTTCACCAACCTGATCGAGAACGCGATGAAGTATCGCCATCCGGAACGAGCTTGCCGTGTCGTGATTACCGGGTCACAGGAAAAGGATCGCGCTGTCTACTGCGTCGAGGACAACGGTATCGGTATCCAGAAGGAGCACCAGGATAACATATTCGAAATTTTTCATCGATTGAACCCGGGCGATGTGCCCGGCGAGGGACTGGGCCTGACCATTACCAGGCGAGTGCTGGATCGTCTGGACGGCAGCATTTATGTAGAATCGGAGCCCGGGGAGGGCAGCAGGTTTGTAGTAAGCCTGCCGCCGGCATAAACAAGAATCAGAAGTGACCACCGAAGGAAAGAAAAAGATGAAAGCAGACATCACCATTTTGATTGCGGAAGACGATGAAGGGCATGCGAGCCTGATCCAGAAGAACCTGAAACGGTCCGGCATCTCAAACAACATGAAGCACTTCCTGGACGGGCAGGAGACCATGGATTACCTGGAAGAAGTAAAAGGCGACATCGATCCGAACAAACGCATCGGCTACCTGCTGCTGCTGGATATTCGCATGCCGAAAGTGGACGGCGTTGAGGTGCTGCGCCGTGTGAAAGAAGATTCTAAACTGCGCCGTATTCCGGTGATTATGATCACCACGACGGACGATCCGCGCGAGGTGCAGCGTTGCCATGAGCTGGGCTGCAGCAACTACATTACCAAGCCGATCGATTACGACAAGTTCGTGAAAGCAATTCGTCAGCTCGGTCTCTTCCTCGCGGTGGTGGAGGTACCGGAGATGAACGGCTTTTAAGGGTGAGGAAAACCGATGAACCCTTATAAGACATTGCTATCTCAACCGGACACAACTTCTTCAAACCGTTTCCATGTCTTAATCGTGGATGACGACGAAGGAGTCTGCTCGCTGATCCGGAAGCGGCTCAAGCGTGACGGTTTCCAGTCGGTTTCCTGCTGTCACGATGCCGAATCGGTGCGCGCAGCGATCGACGAGCATAAGCCGGATCTCCTGTTGCTGGACTATCGCCTGGGGCATGTAACATCAGACGGCGTGATCCGCGACCTGCACGCACGTGAAACACGCATCCCGTTCATCGTCATGACCGGTTTCGGCGATGAGCAGGTCGCGGTCGATATGATGAAGCTGGGGGCAAAAGACTACATCGTCAAGCAAGGCGCGTTTATCGACCTGCTACTGCCGGCTGTCGAGCGGACACGAAACGAAATCGAAGCGGATAAAAAGCTCGAAGATGCAACCCAATCCCTGACCTGGCAGGAAAATTACTACCGTGCTCTTCTACACAACATGCATGAAGACATCCTGGTAATCGACCGCGACTACAATGTTGTCGACGTCAACAACATGATGGTCCGGACCATCGGGGCGCGTCGTAAAGATGTCATCGGGAAGAAGTGCTACGAGGTCCAGCACGGCTTTGACGGCCCTTGTGGCGAGAACGGCAAAGACTGCCATGTCAGGGAAGTGTTGGAAACCGGTCGATCCAAAACCTATCGTCAGCAGATCAAACGACACGACGACAGTCTTATCTGGGCAGAAATCCTGCTGTCTCCCATGAGGATGGACAGTGACGAGCCGACTCATGTGATCGAAGCCGCACGTGATATCACCATCCAGGTCAGAGCGGAAGAGGCTGTGATT
>WJJA01000522.1 GCA_014729955.1 bacterium | reverse complement strand
TCATTGATCAGTCCGACCTGCATCATCGCGCCGAACTCGCCTTCTTCCACGGTGAAACCCTTGTCCCGCAACATCTCGGCAAAACGTGCGCACAGCGGTTCTGCGATCTCCGGCGGCGCGGCACGGGTAAAGGAGGGGCGACGTCCCTTGCGTGCATCGCCGTAGAGGGTGAACTGAGAAACCGAGAGAATGGACCCGCCGACCTCTTCGAGCGAGCGATTCATTTTGCCGTCGTCATCCTCGAACAGACGCAAACCGGCGACCTTGTTCGCCATCCACTCCAGTTCGAAGTCCGTGTCCGATGCCGCGATTCCTACCAGCAACAGGTAGCCGCGGCCGATCCTAGCGATTTCCGTTGCCCCAACCGTTACCGTTGCCTCGCCGACCCTTTGCAGCAGTACTCGCATAGCGCGGCCCTTCCGCCTCCAGTTGCAATGCCTCTTTGCCCATGGTGTCGATCACGAAGCCGATCAGGTCGCGGTCCGGGTTGACCCGCAACTCCGACGTCGCCAGGTGGAACACCTCCCCCTTCCGGTTGTGGAGCACAAAACGGATCGTTGCATTGCCCGGATGGTATTTCAACTTCCGCTCAAGATCGATCAGCATGGTGCCGCGGAAATCGCCGCTGAGGTTGAAGATCACACGGCGTGTCAAACGCTCCACCGCCTCATCGAGCGGCTCGATCTCATCGACAAACATTTCGGGGGTTTCGTCTTTGAGCTGCAGACGCCCGGTCACCGCCACCGGGTGCTGCACGAGATCCAGCTTCGGCTTGAGACGTTCGTAATTGCCGGGAAAGATGACCAGGTTCATCGCGCCGGTCAGGTCTTCCAGACGTGCCCGCCCCATCAGGTCGCCCTTCTTGGTCTGTCGGCGCTCCACGTTCTGCAGCATGCCGGCGATACGGATCAGGCTGTCATGACGGGCATGGGGCAGCTCAACGATGGTATGTGTCGAAATTGCCTGCGCCTGTGGCGCCACATCCAGCATCGGGTGGCCGGAGAAGTAAAACCCGAGCAGCTCTTTTTCACGTTTCAGCCGTTCGAACGCCTCCATCTCGGGCACGTCCGGCAGCTCCGGCCGCGGAATCGCCAACCCTTCGCCGTCGTCCATATCACCGAAGATGCTGGTCTGTCCGCGTGCCTTTTCCTCACGCAACTGCTGAGCGTACGACAATGCCGCATCCAGCATCTTCAACTGCTGGGCGCGATGTCCGCTCAGGCTTTCGGTCGCACCGGCATATATCAGCGTCTCCAGCACTTTCTTGTTGATCAACGGATTGCTGACCGCGGTCGATGACAGGTCGAACAGGTCGGTGAAGCCTTCACGTACCTTCCGTTCCCCGACGATCGCGTCAATCGCGCCCATGCCCACACCCTTGATTGCGCACATCCCGAAGCGTACCTGGTCCGCCTGCGGCACCGAAAACTCGTACACCGACTCGTTTACATCCGGCGGCAGCACATCGAGTTTCATGTGACGGCACTCTTCCAGGAACAGCACAAGCTCGTCCGTATTGTCGGACCGTGTGGTCAGGCTCGCCGCCATGAATTCCGCGGGGTAGTGCGCTTTCAGGTAGCCGGTCTGGTACGCGACAAGCGCATACCCTGCGGCGTGTGACTTGTTGAAGCCGTAGCGGGCGAACTGCTTGATCAAATCCCACAGCTCGTTTGCCAACTTCTCGGTGAATCCGGAGACTTCGACGCATCCCTTCACGAATTCCGGCTTCAGTTCGGCCATCAAATCTTCTTTCTTCTTCCCCATCGCCTTGCGAAGCACATCCGCTCGACCGAGTGTGAAGCCTGCGAGACGGTGCGCGATCAGCATCACCTGCTCCTGGTAGACGATGATCCCGTAGGTCTCGTCCAGAATGTTCGCCAGGCTGTCATGCAGGTAGGTGATCTTCTGTCGACCGTGTTTGCGGTCGCAGAACTCGTCGATGTGATCCATCGGCCCCGGACGATAGAGCGCGTTCATCGCGATCAAATCTTCCAGGCGTGTCGGCTTCAGCTTGCGCAGGTTCTCGCGCATGCCGGACGATTCAAACTGGAAGATCCCGATGGTGTCCCCTCGTGCGAACAGATCGTAGGTTTTCTCGTCATCGAGCGGTATGGTATCGAGGTCGATCTCGATGCCCCGACGTTTGATGTTGCGCAGGGTACGTTCGAGAATGGTGAGCGTCTTCAACCCGAGAAAGTCAACCTTCAGCAGCCCGAGCTTCTCCACGAAGGTCATGTCGAACTGCGTCGTGATGTCGCCGTCCGGAACCTTGTAGAGCGGCACCAGCTCATCCAGCGGTTTCGGCGTGATCACGATCCCCGCGGCATGCACACCGGCATTGCGGATCGTTCCCTCCAGGATCATCGCCTTGTCCATCATCTCACGGTAGCGCGGGTCGCTGTTGACCTTGTCGGCGAGTTCCTTGTCCATCTCCATCGCCTGTTCCAGGGTCTTCGCGGTGTCCGGAATCAGCTTCGCAATCTCATCCACCTCTTTCAGCGGGACCTTCAACACACGTCCCACATCGCGCACCGCACCCTTGGACATCATACGGCCGTACGTGATGATCTGTCCGACATTCTCGGTGCCGTACTTCTTGCGGACATATTCGATCACCTCTGCGCGGCGAGCATCGGCAAAGTCCACGTCGATGTCAGGGTAACTCTCACGTTCCGGGTTGATAAACCGTTCAAACAGGAGATCGTATTTCATCGGGTCGATGTCGGTGATCTCGACCAGGTAGGAGACCAGGCAGCCGGCGGCGGAGCCGCGGCCGGGGCCGACAAAGATTCCTTCGTCCTTCGCATGCTTGATGAAATCACGCACAATCAGAAAATAGCCGGCGAGCTGCTTCTGGCGGATGATGCCCATCTCGTACTCGAGACGATCCCGAATCTCCTGCGTCACCTCCCCGTACCGCTTCGGCAGCCCCGCTTCCGCAAGTTCCATCAGGTAGTCTTCATGGGACAGGTGCACTGCCGATTCAGGATGGGGGAACTTCGGAAAGTGCTTCTCTGAGAAGTCGAAGCCGAACTCCACCTTTTCCGCCACCTCCAGCGTGTTGGTCACCGCTTCCGGGTGATCGGGGAACAGTTCGGCCATCTCATCGCCGGTCTTGAGGTAAAACTCCTGCCCGTCAAAACGGAACCGCCTGGGATCGTCGATGTCGGACTTCGTCTGCACACACAGCAGCACGTCATGCACGTCAGCATGTTCACGTTTCGTATAATGCGCGTCATTCGTCACCACCATCCGTGCGTCGATCCGTTTCGCCACTTCGATCAGCCCCTGCATCGCCACGGTTTCATCTTCAATCCCGTGGCTCTGCAACTCAATGTAGAAGTCTTCTCCGAAGAGATCCTGCAAACGACCGGCAACATGCAGCGCCTCATCCGTGCCCTTGTGCAGAATGGTCTGGTTGATATGGGACTGAATGCAGCCGGAGAGGCAGATGAGGCCTTCGTGATGCTGCTCAAGGATGTCGTAATCGATGCGCGGCTTTCGGTAAAACCCTTCGGTGTAACCGACCGAGCTCAGCTTGATCAGGTTGCGCCAGCCGGTCTCGTTTTTTGCAATCAGCAGCTGGTGATAGATCGGGCGTTCACGCCCGTACGTATCCTTGCCCTTTTCCGTGCGCCTGCTGTCGGTGAGGTAGAGTTCGCAACCGATGATCGGCTTGATCCCGACCTTCTTCGCCGTCGTGTAAAAGTCGACCGCACCGCAAAGGTTGCCGTGATCGGTGATTGCCACCGCCGGCTGCCCCAGTTCGAGAGCGGTTCGGCAGAGATCCTGAACCTTGGTGGCGCCGTCGAGAAACGAATAATCGGTGTGGTTGTGCAGATGGACGAACTCACGCGGCATACGCCTGCTCCTTCAGTGGGTAACCTGCAACTGCGGTCAGCATTGAACCCGGAACGGGTTGACTTGCAGCCGATCCAACCACTTTATTCATGAGCATTCATGTTCACGAATGGACCGGTTTTCCTACTCAACTAAGAAGACTACATTTACGACCTAATCATTGTTTTTTATTCTTTTACAACACCCCTACCCTTCGCAATACTGCTAAGAAGATAGATTCTCGAACGTCCCGATGCGAGGGCTCCCGAAGGCTGTTTGCATTTCGATGGAGGTCGTGTACGAATCCGCCTCGAGGAGGTGTTACTGTTATCCAACTCATGAAATATGTATCATATGCAGATGAAAAAGGAGCCTCGACAAGGAGAGACCCATGTCCGCATTCGATACCGTAACCCTGCCCGATCCTGTCCCGACCGGTGAGTCTTCCCTGGAGCACATCCTGGCAACGAGGAGATCTGACCGCTCCTTTGCAATGACTCCTCTCACCCTGCAACAGGTCGGGCAGCTGCTCTGGGCCTGCCAGGGGGTTACCAGCGAGGACGGCAAACGCACAGCGCCCTCCGCCTTCGGTCTCTTCTCGCTCAGCATTTACGTGGCCCCGCGCATCGTCACCAGCCTGGACCAGGGCCTGTACCGTTATATCCCCGCTCAGCATCAACTGGAGGGGGTCGGGAGCGATAAGGATATGTACCGTTTCATCGCCGAGGTGCTGGTGGAAGGATCGACCTATGATTCCGCCGCGGACTTTCTCCTGACCGGCTCACTTCCGCCGTTGAAGGAAAAGAAAGGCGATTTCGCCCTGCCGGAACTGTGCCTTGAAGCGGGGCATGCCGCTCAGAATGTGCTGCTGCAGGCGACGTCACTCGGGCTGGCATCGGTGCCGATCGGTGCGATTCACGCCGAGCAGGCAAAGGAGTTCATCGCCGAGGGTCTGGACGCGGTTTATGCCGTGCAGGTCGGTCATCCCGCTGGCATTTCGTCCGACCGGCCCTGAACTGCCGTCAGGATGCCACGGAACAAGGCGATGCAGTTGCAGCCCGGGCTTGTGCCCCACAGGCGTGGTCGCCGACTCCGGGCTGCCTTCCACCGATCACCTCCCCGGCGTTCTGCCTGCGTCAAAAAAGGGCCGACCCTGTACAAGCAGTCGGCCCCGGTTCCGGATGCGAAAACTTTATCTGCTTCTTGAGCTTCAACTCTCTACTTCTTGAACTTCAACTCTTCGATATCGTCCCACTCCAGCATCACAGGGTCGTCGTCGTCCTTGTCCTTGAAGATCAACACGCCGTCGTTGCGGTCGCTGATGTCCTGGCTGTCTTCGAGACGAATGTCTTCGCCGCTTCGCAACACCACTGTGCTGCTGTTGCTGCTGCGGGGGCGAACGGATTCGATCAACTCGAAGGGTATGTCGTATTCGACATCAAAACGGTCACCGTTCAGGATTTCCCAGTCCTCCGACTCGTCCAGGTCGAACACGATCAGTCCGCTGAATTCGTCACCGTCCAAAGACCTCACCGTGCCTTCCAGCCGTCCTTTCGGCTTGTAATCCTTGTACCCGGGGCCGGAATCGCCTTTATCGTAGAACTCGGCACGCTCGAAGGCGACCCAGGGGATGGTGACACGGCCGTAGCGTTTGTCCTCCACCATGATGCCGCGGATCGAACCGTTGACGTCGTTGGTGCCGGAGAGGTTCAGTTTGCGGCCGTCTTTCAACTCGACACGGCTGCTGTTTCGGCTGCGGCGTTCAATCGCCTTGATTGCGCCCATCATCACCGAGACTCGGCCGTCCTCGGAGTCACCGTCCAGCTTGTCCGAGCTCAGGCATTCTTCTTTATCCCACTGGATGTAGCCCTCGAAGTCGCCGGCATCGCTGATCACCTTGCCGCGGATACGGTAGGCGTCCGGATCCACGGACGAAGGCGTCTCCATAAACTCGATCTTCTCGATTTTGCGCCACGCCAGCTCGATCGGCCCCATCGCCGGGTCTTTCACGGTAATCTCGTTGCCGACGTCATTCGAATAGCCGCTCACGAGGAAGGTGCTGCCGGTTTTCATGTGTACCTCGGCATCTTCACTGCCGACCACTTCGATCCAGTCGATGTCACCG
>WJJA01000521.1 GCA_014729955.1 bacterium | reverse complement strand
GTTTTCCAACACGACCACGGTGCCGTCCGGCCGCTCTTCAACGATCCCGGATCCCTGCGCCGCGGCATCCGGGATGCTACACGCAGCAAGAAGAGATAGGAGAAACAGGCTCTGCACGATAATGTTAAATGGTTTCGAACGCATGGATTTCCCCCTGTCGTTTCCCCTGAGAGTGTAACCTGGTGTCGCTGATGTGACGCAGCCCGGACTTGTGCGCCTCAGGCAGGGACGCTGACTCCGGAGAGGCTAGAACCCTTCCGCCCGGACCCACGTATCAGACGGCGCGTCATGTTGCGCAGACGTTCCCGTCCGCTCCGGGCAGCAGTCTATTTCACAATAGCGATCGGAAAATCGGGAATTGTCTGCGGCTTGGTTGTCGTCGGGGTTTGGCGCCCTTCCGTCAACTCCTTCACCCGCTCCGCCAGGTACAAGTCCAACATGTTCACGCTGATCTGATGCTTTCCGATATAATCCGCCTGCCCGCTCAATCCTTCGACCAGCGCCTCGGTAAATGCTCCGTTGGCCCAGCGCGAATCTTCCAGCGAGTATTGTCTGCCGGTAGACGAAGCGTACACCACCGCGCCATTCTCAGCGTCGGCCAGTGTGTTCACCGCTGCGGTAATATCTACCGCTCCTCGTCTCGAACCCATCACGTTGCCGGAATGGCAGGCATCCATGAACATCAGCACCTTGCCCGCCACGGCACGCACTGCCATTTCCAGTTCGGTGTACGGCAGCATGGTGCGGCGAATACGGCCGGTGTCCGCTTCATGGGGCAGGTAATAAAAGGTGCCGTTGGGGTCGTTGATGCCGTGCCCGGCGAAGAAGATCATCGCCACGTCGTGCGACGTGGTTTCCTTCACGATCCAGTCGAGCCCGTCGAGAATATTTCCCTTGGTCGCCGATGAGTCAATCAGCACCCGGGCGACCACCTCACGATACAGCAGGCCTTCTTGTGTTTTCATCACGTTGGCAAAATCACGGGCATCTCGTGCAGGGAATTTCAACTGCAGTGACGCATCCCGGTATGCGCCGACTCCGACTGCAAGGATGTACAGCTTCGGTTTGATCACGAAGCCAAGATCTTTTTGCAGGGGTGACTGCGCAGTTTGGGGAGAACGCCCGTCCCAGGTCAATTGAATGGTCACCGGCTCGCTACTGCCGTGACGGTTTTCCGCGATCAGCGACAGCTCACAGTCGCGTGGAGGAATCGGCACAACGATTTCATCTTCGCCGGCACGTTCCGATTTTACAACATTTTGCACGATCTTGATACCGCGTGAAGATTGCGCGGGCCGGCCGTCCACGAGCGGACGAACGGTTGTCACCGGAGCGTTGGCTGGGGCGTCTGTGCGGTAGCGAATCGTAATCTCGTCTTTCGAGACTTGTACCCCGCTTTCAGGACTGAGGATGGTAATCGTCGGCGGCAGTATGGTTTCGACATCCACGACGGACGCTTCTCGTGTCGCAGCAATTGATCCCTGCACCATCGCCGGTTCGTCCGTGTGAAAACTTTGCAGGGTTTCATCGATGATATCCGGCCGGTAGAACACGTCGCGAAACCGGGAGGCACCGTAGAAATCGGCCGCCTTATCGACACCGCGGTTGATATGCCATCCGATCAGATCTTCCGCCCCGGGAGAACAGTCATAATATCCCTCCGGTGTCCACACCACCCAGCGCCCGTCGGTATGCGGGAAGAAATGCAGCAGCGGAGTACCGTTGGACATCCGGTACCAGCGGATGGTGCCGTCCCCGAACGCGGCCGCAGCGATCGTTCCCGACATGTTGAGCTTCACGGAAAACGGGATCTCCGGGGTGCTGCGCTGCCAGAGACGGGTGCCGTCGGTACGGTACGCGTAGAGATGACGGCTTGCCCCGACGATGAAGCGGTCGGCCGTTTCAGCGATATCAATCGTCAGGGCTTTCTCGTTCTTCTCGAAGTCGAGTTCCTCGTTGTTCACCAGCACACGACCGGAAGCACCCTCTTTAATGAACTCCACCGTTGTACCACGTGTTACCGTCTGCAACAGGTCGTCACGCTTGGAAGGGTCCTTTAACAGCACTCGGTCCCTGAGCGAAAAGCGCGCGAGGGGACTGTCATTGCGATTGAGACCGAAGAGCAGACAGAGGCCGTCGTCCGACATCCTGAACAGGGTACGCTGCAGTTCCAGGTCGGCGATCCGAGGCGGGAGGAATGGTTGTATGGTGCCGTCCAGGCGTGCCAGGCCCCAGGCAGGATCGCCGGATACGAACGCGACGCCGCCGTCCGGATGGGCATGCAGCTTGAAGACCGTCGGGCTGGGACAGGCGATGTCGCGCGGTGTGCCGCGTCCCTGCTGCGGCCAGGCACGGATCACATACCCTTCCTCGCCGGCCCATGCAGTTCCAGCGGCGAAAAGATAGTGCCCGTCCGTGGACCAGGCGGGTTCACTGAGATGACCGGCACGCAAACCCGTAACATCCGGCTGTGCCGCCGGTGTCAGGGCGGGCACATTCAAGACATCGACCTGCAGTTGGTCCGCATAGCCCACCGCCAGCAGAGTACCGTCCGGAGAAAACGCCACGCTTCTCGGTCGCTTTCCACCCGGGGCAGCCGTGGTTTTCAGAAGGGCGTGATCCGGACCATACAACCGAATCAGACCGTCGTAGCACGACGTCGCGATACGGCCGTCTTCAGATATGTCCAGACCGTAAGCGACATGCCCATAGTCACGATCTTCTGCGATCAGCTCACCGGACAGACCGTCATACACACGCAACCCGCCCTTGGCGGTATGGACCGCCAACCGCTTGCCGTCCGGTGAAAACGCGAGGGCATAGACGACGTTCGGAAGCCCGGTGATCACATGAGCGGGTTCACCGGAGACACGGTTAAAAATGTAGATGTTGACGGTTCGGCCGTCCCCGCGGGTATACCCGGAACAGGCGATGTAACGTCCGTCCGGCGATACGGCTACATCGAACAGCTTGCCTTCATGACCGGGACCGATCGGTGGACGAAGGGTCTTCAGGAGACGACCCGAGGCGGGATCCCACACTCGAAGCGTTTTGTCAAACGCCGCTGTCACCATGTACCGGCCGTCACGGTCCATATCCAGGCCCCAGATATTGGCCGTGTGCATGCCGGTTTCCACACGCAACAGGGGCTCTTTCGGCAATCCTGCCCATGTTTCTACAGGCAGGAGGTGCAATAGAAGTACGAGTAGGCAGAAGCGAGTCACATAGCAGCACGTGCGAAGCCTGAAGGTACCGTACGCCGACATGCCGGTTCCCTTTCGACCTGCGAGATGGTTAGACCGCCCGATCAATATAGGATTCAGGGCACACGGGTTCCAAGCGGATGGGTCAAAACAATCGCGGTTCTTGTCGGTGAGGAGCGGAACGATGCCTTATCAGTTCGCGAACAGTGCGATCCAAAAATGGTTTCAACAGACCGACCGGTGAATATGGACCGGTCTTTTTGAGCCACTCGGTGCATTTGAGCCGGATTATGACCGTCGGGCGGCTGATAATTCAATATAAGTGATTTGTTAACAACGTGTTCCTTTTTAACCCCAAAAAGACCGATTCTGGCATACACATTGCAAATGGAAGGTTGTCCATTCGTTCTGAAAAGCGCGGGATCGTTGAATGCAATCAGGGATGCCGATCATGGATTCGGCCGAACAGAGGAGGATGTAAGCATGGGAATCTTCGGGAACGGCAGGACTCATTTCAAAGAAGAAGAATTTCAGGATGCGAAACAGAAAGCCGCAATCCTGGGGAACCTTCCCACACCGATCATGACGATTGACCGGAACTATAACGTAACCTACATGAACCCGACCGGTGCGTCTTTGCTTGGAATGTCACAGGAACACACCATCGGCAAAAAGTGCTACAGCCTCTTTAAAACTCCCGATTGCCAGACGGACAAATGCGCGCTGCGTCGTGCCATGACGGGAGATACAGTCGTAACATCCGAAACCGTGGCCGATCCGCAGGGTCTTAACATGCCGATTCAATATACCGGCGCGCCGATCAAGAGCGAGAGCGGCGAGATTGTCGGTGCGGTGGAATATGTGGTGGATATGACCGAGACGAAAAAGGCGATGGACGATGCGTTGGAGAAGGTCGCCTACCTGGACAACGTACCGACGCCCGTGATGGTGATCGACAAGGACTTCAATGTCCGCTTCATGAACCAGGCCGGTGCGCAGGCGCTGAATCAGACCCAGGAAGGGGTGCAGGGCAAGAAATGTTACAACCTGTTCAACACCGGGCATTGCAACACCGCCGATTGCCAGTGCCACAAGGCGATGACGCAGAACGGTGTCTTTACAAGCGATACGGTGGCGAAACTTCCCGGCGGTGAATTGCCGATCCGGTACACCGGCGCTCCGATGAAGGATGCAAACGGCAACACTTGGGGAGCGCTGGAATATGTGCTCGACATCTCCAAGGAGATGGAAATCTCGGAGACCATGGTCAACCTTTCGAAAGCGGCCACGGAAGGACGTCTGAGCGAGCGAGGGGAAGAACAGAAATTCGAAGGTAACTACCTGCGTATCGTCAAGGGCGTCAATGAAATCCTCGATGCGGTGATCAATCCGATCAACGAAGCCCTCGGCAACCTGGAAAAGCTCTCCACCGGCGACCTGCGCGCCTACATACGCGGAGAGTACAAGGGCGATCACGCGAAGCTGAAGCGTACCCTGAACGCCACCCTCGATTCTCTGAACGATATCATCGGCAATGTCCGAATGGCTACAGACCAGGTGAACAACGCGGCACGACAGGTCTCCGACGCCAGCCAGTCGCTCTCGCAGGGCGCCACCGAACAGGCGTCTTCCCTGGAAGAGGTCACATCATCCGTCACCGAACTGACCGGCCAGACCAAGCAGAACGCCGAAAACGCGACCCAGGCGAATACACTTGCGAACACCGCGAAGGATGCCGCCGACCGAGGCAATCACGCCATGGAACAGATGCTGGAGGCGATGAACGAGATCAACGAATCATCGAACCAGGTTTCGAAAATCATCAAGGTGATCGATGAAATCGCCTTCCAGACCAATCTGCTGGCGCTGAACGCAGCAGTGGAAGCGGCGCGTGCCGGCGTACACGGCAAGGGCTTCGCCGTGGTCGCCGAAGAGGTGCGCAACCTCGCCCAGCGCTCCGCGAAGGCTGCCAAGGAGACCACCGAGATGATCGAAGGCTCGATCAAGAAGGTGGACAAGGGCGGGCAGATCGCCAACGAAACGGCAACGGCGTTGAACGAGATCATCGGAGGGATTACCAAAGTCTCCGACCTGGTCGGCGAGATTGCCAGTGCGTCCAAGGAGCAGGCGCTGGGACTCGACCAGATCAGTGAAGCGCTTGCGCAGATCGATCAGGTTACCCAGGCAACACGTCGAACGCGGAAGAAAGCGCATCGGCAGCCGAAGAGCTCTCCAGCCAGTCCGGAGAACTGCAGTCCATGGTGGCACGTTTCAAGCTTGACCAGAGCAAGGTGGCGGGCAACGGCGGCGGCGCTTCACGAGCCCTGACCGGTCGTGTCAGCGGTGGAAACGGCGGCAAGGTTCGCAATCAAATGTCCGAAGCGGTCGAACCGAACGATGTGATCTCGCTGGATGATGACGACTTCGGTGAATTCTGACCCCTATCGGAGCAGCTCCATTCCCTTACCCCATGAGAGAGGGCGGCTTTCGGGCCGCCCTTTCCTTCTCCCGTGGGTGCACGGAAAAGGTAAAAGGGTCAATCTCCGTAATAGACAAACGGCGCCCAGAAGAAGGGGTGGGTCTTTTCACCGCCCTGTTCGCCGTTGATAAACGAGCGTTTGACGGCTGCCATCGCTTCCGGATAGCTCATCCCCTGCTCGACACGCTTGTAGAGCTGTTCCATAAAACGTGCCGTCGCTTCATCGGCCACCTGCCAGAGCGACACCGACAGACCGTTTGCTCCGGCGATCAGAAACGCCTGGGTCAAGCCCACCACCCCCTCGCCGCCGTACACACGACCAAGACCGGTTTCACATGCCGAGAGGTTGACAAAATCCGCCGCCAGCTTCAGCTCGGTGATCTCACCCATGCGGAGGTAACCGTCCTCGCCGCTGCTGTCCGCTTCGGTCTGGCTAAGCACGATCGCCGACAGTTCGGGAATCACCGGCACCACCAGGCCGTGGGTGGCGAAGTGCAGAATGCGATAGTCGGCCAGCGCTCCGCTGTCGGACATCTGCTTCACCACTGCTTCAGAGACCTCTTTACCGGTAAGGGTTTCGGCATCGCGAATCGTTCGTTGAATGCTTTCCACCTCTTCAAGCGTACCCGGCAGGTTGGACCAGTCAGCGACTCCGAGCGCCGCATAGGCCGCACGGGCGGAACCGGACCGTGTCTCGGGACCGCGTGCACGGAACGTCTCTTCCAGGTAGCGTTCCCAGTACTCGAGCTGCTTTTCCCCGGCAATCATCTCGACATCGTAGTGCAGGCTGTCGTACACCGC
>WJJA01000520.1 GCA_014729955.1 bacterium | reverse complement strand
CTTCACGTACAGCTTGTACGGACGTGTCGAAATCGTTCCGCTCGTAGTAACTTGACCCCACGAGGATGCCGTCGGCGCCTTCCTCCACCGCCTGTCGCGCGGCGCGTCGCAGCTCTCCTGCTTCTTCCCGGTCCGGGTCGAGCAGGACCCAGAAGGCCTTCCCACGATGCCCGTTTCCCCCGTGCAGATAGGCTTCGATATCGAATTCCACGACTCAGCTCCCTAAATCGGCGTGAATTTGAAGTATGGAGTCTTCACGAAGAACGCCTAAAACTTACACGGCCCATCCAAGCTACGGGTTGACACAGCGCACTTACAAGTGTGACTGCACAACTTTTCGGACCTCCGGGCGATTGCGCAGCAGGGCGTCCGCACGGTCGATCTGCCTGGAACCTGCGGTCGCGAAGTTCGGCTTACCGCCGCCCCCTCCGCCGGCCTTCTTCGCAAGCTCGCCGACAATCGCGCCGGCCTTCATACCACGTTTCACCAGGCCGGGTGTGACCACGCAGACCATCATGAAGCTGTCGTTCACCGCCGCTCCGACGATGCCGACCCCTTCACGTTTCGCCTTCTTGAGATCATCGATGATCTTGTCGCCGGCAGCCTGCAGGGCGTCACGGTCGCCGGCGGCTTCATACACGCCGCTGACCAGCAGCGCGCCGCCCTCGAGATCGTCCGGGGCATCCAGTTCCTCGCCCCAATCCTCGACGAATCGCACGGCTCCCTGCAGCGCCGCCTTCTTCAGCCGTTCGATCTCTTTTTCCATCTCACGAGTTCGGCCGATGAGCTTTTCCACCTTGTCGGCGGGGTCCGACCCACGGCTGCCGACCAGCTCGGTGATTCGTGACAGCGATTCGCGCTCTTCCATGCTCTTTGCCCATGCCGCTTCGCCGGCGGTGCAGGTCATGCGCCGCACGCCCGCGCTCACTGCGGCTTCACCTTCAATCCGGAACATCATCAGGTCGCCGGTGCGATCTGCGTGGGTGCCGCCGCACAGTTCGGCGGAGACCAGGTGACGCTCGTCTTCGCCGATCTTGATCATGCGCACCACGTCCCCGTACTTCTCGCCGAACAGCGCCATGGCACCGCGCTGCTTCGCTTCCTCGATCGTGGTGAATTCTTCAGAAACCGGGTGGTTTTCACGGATCCACGCGTTTACCATCGCCTCCGCTTCGCGCCGCTGCTCTTCGGTGACACGCTCAAAATGGGTGAAGTCGAAGGTCATGTAGTCCGGTCCGACACGTGAACCGGCCTGCGTGACATGGTCGCCGAGGATTTGACGCAACGCAGCCTGCAGCAGGTGTGTCGCAGTGTGATGAGGCAGGATGTTTCGACGCCGCAGGGTGTCCACCTGGGCTTCGATCGGGTCAGGCCACTGTCCCTGCTTGTCCGGCAGACGTACGGCACGGCAGCGGTGGATACGCAAATCGCCGTCATGCTGCACATCAATCACATCCAGGTGCAACTGCTTGCCGTGGATCATGCCGGTGTCGGCGAGCTGCCCGCCCGATTCCGCGTAGAACGGGGTCATCGCAAGGACGACTTCCAACTCCGGTTTGATATGGACATCCGGATCGTTCGCGTCCGACCATTCGCCCTCGATCAGGCGTGCCTTGCGGATGCTCGTGCGGACCGTGAGTTCCTTGTAGCCGACAAATTCGGAGTGGTCGCCCTGTGTGACCGTATCGAAGGTGGTGTCCGCCGCCTGGAACTTTGCGCCGCCGCGGCTTTTCTCGCGGGCCTGCTCCATGGCACGTTGAAAACCGGCATTATCGACGACATACCCTCGCTCGCGCGCCATCAATTCGGTCAGGTCGAGGGGAAAACCGAAGGTATCATAGAGTTTGAAGGCTTCTTCGCCGCTGATCGTGCCGCCTTCCGGCAGCGTTTCGGTGATCAGCGCGAAATGCTCCAGCCCGCGGTCCAGGGTCCTGGCAAAACTCTCTTCTTCCGCCTTGAGCACGGTCTGAATATGGGCCATGCGCTGTTTCAGCTCGTCAAAGTGGCCGCCCATGACATCAACCAGCACCGGCACCAGGTCGGCGAGGAATGGATCGGTGATGCCCAGTTCACGGCTGAATCGTGCGGCACGGCGCAGGATTCGCCGCAACACATAGCCGCGCCCTTCGTTGCCGGGCAGGGCGCCGTCGGCGATCGCGAAACTGAGCGCGCGGACATGATCGGCGATCACGCGATGCGGGGTGAGGATACCGCCTTCTCCGTACGGCACCCCGCTGATCTCGCCGACGGTTTGGATCAGCGGCTGGAACAGGTCGGTGTCGTAGTTCGAGTCCACGCCCTGCAGCACACGGGTGATGCGTTCCAGCCCCGCACCGGTGTCGACATGCTTCGCGGGAAGATCGTGCAGGTTGCCCTTCGCGTCGCGATGGTACTGAATGAAGACCAGGTTCCACAGTTCGACAAAACGGCCGGAATCGGTGTTGGGGCCGTCGTCCGGCGGGCTCACCTTCCCTGGGGCGGGTTTGCCGAGGTCGATGTGGATCTCCGTGCAGGGGCCGCACGGACCGACCTCGCCCATTTCCCAGAAATTGTCCTTGTGGCCGTGTCGTGAAATGTGGGCCGGTTCGATATCGGTTTCTGACTGCCAGAGTTGATGCGCTTCGTCGTCCTCGGTGAAGACCGTGGCGTGGAGCTTGTCCTTGGGCAGGCCGTAGACCTCCGTCATCAGCTCCCACGCCCACCGGATCGCTTCCGCCTTGTAATAGTCGCCGAAAGACCAGTTGCCCAGCATCTCGAAGAAGGTGTGGTGGTTCGGGCTCGGACCGACCTCTTCCAGGTCGTTGTGCTTGCCTGAGACACGGATGCACTTCTGGCTGTCCACCGCGCGGGAGTAGTCGCGTGTACCGGTCCCGAGGAAGACGTCCTTGAACTGGTTCATACCGGCGTTGGTGAACAGCAGCGTGGGATCGTCCTGCGGCACCACGGGCGCGGATCGCACCACGCGGTGCTCCTTTTCCCTGAAAAAGTCGATAAACGCCCGGCGTATCTCGGCGGAGGTCATGCGTCCTGCTCCCCTGTAGAAAAACAGGTCCCGACCGTGGGCCGGAACCCGTACTTGTACGTCAACCTTCGATATGGCAGACCAACCGCGGTGTGCCGCGGTTTATTTCTTTCGTTTCCGGGACGACAATGGACCGCGCGGCTTCGCGTTCTCTTCCGTTTTGCCGCTGACACGGCGATAGACCGTCCAGAGGCCGACCGCGATCAGCAGTCCGAACAGGATGTATCCGACCATATCCAGGGTGTGGTTGGCCCAGCCGTAGCCCATGCCGACCAGCCCGATGAAGCCGAGGATCAGTCCAAACGGTCCGTCGAGCAACCTCAATCTTCAGAGTCGCTCTTCTTGGTGGTGCGCTTGCGAGAGGTGGTCTTCTTCTCTTCTTCCTTCTCCTCTTCACCTTCATCGCTCGCGTCTTCATCCTTCATCTCATAGGCGCCGTCATTGGAGACCGGCGGGGTGCCGGACGCTTCCGCGGCACTCTCGGCGGCGGTGTCTTTCCAGGAATCGTCATCCTTCCAGGCATCGTCCAATTCATCTTCGTCATAGGGCTTGGGCAGAAGCTTGTCGAGGATGAAGATCGCCAACGCGATCAATCCGCCCAACACCAGGATGACTTTAAAGAAGGTCCACTTCTTCGGTTTCTTCTCTTTCATTGTTTCCTCACTGGGTACAATGGGTTGAAGCCGTCCGGCGACCTTCGCCAGACGTTTCTGTTTCACTTTCAGTTCCTGCGCACGGTCCTTGCAGGGACCGCACAGGTTACGCAGCAGCGGCACCGAACCGATCCATTCATACAGCTTCAGCAGCACGCTGTCCAGGCCAAGCTTCGCCTGGTACACAAGCCAGACATACGGGCCGGCCTTCATCAGCGCCTTGGCGCCCATCACAATCGCTTTGCGTTGCCAGGGTGTCATCGTGGTCGTCCCGTTTGTCGTTTCGGCTTTCCGTTTCAATACGCGCACGTTCCGTCAGGTCTTGCGAACCGAAGGGCCGTGTGACCTGATGGTCTGTTTATAATGTGTCAGGTCGCAATCCGGCTGTGCCTGATCATGACCTGCCACAACCGTCATCACGGGGCAAGCCTCGGACCACACTGCCCGACACCACCATCTCACGACCCGCCGCGTCGGCGCCCTTTCCAGCCTTCCGGTCGCTGCCAACCGCTCTCGCGACGTTCCTGCTGCCGACGCTCCACCGCCTCTTCCAGCAGCTCGCGCACCAGTTGCGACGCGAACCCTCGGCGCATCAGCGCCCCGGCGATGCGACGAAACGTACCGCTGCTAAAAGTAAGGGGTTCACCCCCCGTCTTGGCAAGTTCAGATGCCAGAACTCTCCGGGCGAAGCGCTCCTCGTCACCGGTGCTCCAAAGCGTGTCCAGCAAGCGATCCGCCAGGGTCTCGTCGATGCCTCTCCGGACGATCTTGCCCTTTACCCATGCGCGACCGTGGGAGCCTTTGCGCTTTTCCCCTTCGATCCATGAGCGGGCGGTCTGCTCATCATCCAGCCAGCCCAGCTCGGACACGCGTTCGAGGGTTTCAGCGACCTCGTCCTCTTCGTAACCGTGCTGCAACAGCTTTTGTTCCAGCTCAAAGCGGCTTAACGGTCGTGCGGCAAGCAGCCGGCCCGCATGGTCCCACGCGCTGCGATCGGCGTTATTTTTCTTTCTTGGATTTACTGTCGTGCTGCTCCTCCGTGGGCGTTTGGTCCGGATCCTTCGGTTCGCTCAGGCCGGTGATCTCGCGCACCTTCTGCTCCACTTCCGCCAGCAGATCGGGGTTTTCCTCCAGGAACAGGCGTACCCGTTCACGCCCCTGTCCGAGCCGTTCGTCGCCGTAACTGAACCAGGTGCCCGAACGCTGGAAGATTTCGTGTTCCACCGCCAGGTCGAGAATATCGCCCGCACGGTTGATGCCCTTGCCGTAAAAGATATCGAACTCCGCCTGCTTGAAGGGCGGCGAGAGCTTGTTCTTGACCACCTTGACACGGGTCCGGTTGCCGACCACATCCGACCCTTCCTTGATTGAGGCGATGCGACGGATCTCCATGCGCACGGACGAATAGAACTTCAACGCGTTGCCGCCGGTGGTGGTTTCCGGGTTGCCGAACATCACGCCGATCTTTTGCCGGATCTGGTTGATGAAGACAAAGGCGGTGCGGCTTTTGGCTACCGTGCCGGTCAATTTCCGTAACGCCTGGCTCATCAGGCGCGCCTGCCGGCCGACATGGCTGTCGCCCATCTCGCCTTCGATTTCCGCCCGCGGCACGAGCGCAGCGACAGAGTCGACCACGACAATGTCGATGGCGTTGGACCGTACAAGTGTCTCTGCGATTTCCAGCGCCTGCTCACCGGTGTCCGGCTGCGATACGAGCAGGTTGTCGACATCCACACCCAGCTTCTTCGCATACACCGGGTCGAGGGCATGCTCAGCGTCCACAAACGCCGCAATGCCGCCCAGCTTCTGCGCCTCGGCGATCAGATGCAGGGTAAGAGTAGTCTTGCCGCTCGCCTCCGGGCCGTAGACTTCCGTGACACGCCCCCGCGGGACGCCCCCCATGCCCAATGCGGCATCCAGGGAAATCGACCCGGTCGGAATCACATTGACCTTGACCTGCGCCCCCTCATCCCCCAGGCGCATGATCGACCCCTTGCCAAACTGCTTTTCGATCTGCCCTACGGCGAGGTCGATGGCGCGGGCCTTGTCCTGTGTCTCATTTTTCGCCATGCTCGTCTTCCTTTATGTTGGTGTGACTTCTTGTCTGCCTTGTTTCCCCGTTCCGTCGGGTCTTGCGGCACGATGTGTCGTGTGACCGGGCGGTTTCCCGGCGTATTTACTTTCAATCCTGGACCGGCAAGCCCCGGAAACAATGGGTCTGCGCGGAACTCTCCCTAAAACCCGGCCAAGGCCCGTGCCACCCTCCCACGTGTCAGGTCACAATCCGGCTGCGCCGGATCAAGACCTGTCCAACCCTCATCCCGAATAGCGGAGCTAATCGGGCCAACCTTTCATCCGAGACACACTACCCACCCAGTCGCGCACGATGCAACGCGGTGTAGATCGGCCCTTTCGGTGTCAGCTCGCTCCGGAACAGGATCAGCTCCTCGACCGGTACAATCAACCGCTCGAAGGTGGCGTCCATGATACGCCCCGGAAGACCGGACCGCTTCGGCAGCTCCTTGACACGTCCCAGCGTCAGGTGCGGCCGGAACGATCGCGGGTCCCGTTCGACTCCGACCGCCTCCGCAGCCGATTCGATCTTGCCGTGCAACGCGACCAGCAGAGGATCCTCCTCAATCCCGACCCACACTACACGCGCCCGTTTCGGGTTCGGAAACGCACCGACACCCTCCAGCGCCATGTCGAACGGCGCGAAGCCGGCGGCGACACGGTCCAGCGAGGTCCCCAGCTCGTCTGCCTGCTCCTCGTCGATGTCGCCAAGAAACTTCACGGTCAGGTGCATCTTGTCCGGCTTCACCCACGTGACACGGCAGTCACGGTCGCGCAACTCCAACGCCGTCTCCTCGAGGGCGCGTTTCGCCTCATCGGTAGTGTCGATCGCAATGAACGCGCGGATGGTGTCGGTCTCCTTTTTTCCGTTCTTTCGGATCTTACGGCACGAGGGCCGTGTGACCTGACGGTTTCCCTACAACAACTGCCCGTCCCTGGGTTTCGCCTGCGGCTTCAGTTGGTCGAGGATCAGGGTCATCACCGCGAGCGCGGAGCGGTTACGGTTCACTTCACGGTCGTCGCCGAACCGGTGTTCGCGCGAGGTGGTAACCGTACGGTCCGCATACCCGATATAGGTCAGCCCGACCGGCTTTTCCTCGGTGCCGCCTGTAGGGCCGGCGATCCCGGTCACCGACACCGCGACCTGTGCACGGCTGTTGCGCAATGCCCCCTGCGCCATCGCCTCGGCCACCGGGGCCGACACCGCGCCGTGCTGCTCGAGCAGTTCGTACGGCACCCCCAACAGCTCGTGCTTGGCGTCGTTGGTGTAGGTGATGAAACCGCGTTCGAACCATTGCGACGCGCCCGGCACGTCGGTCAGACGTTTCCCGATCAACCCGCCGGTACATGATTCCGCCACCGCCAGCATCATCCGTTTGTCTTTCAACAACTCACCGACCGCATGCTCGGTGGTGAAATCTTCGCCGGTGCCGATCACAAATTCGCCCACCTTCTCACGCAGCATCGCTTCGGCCTTGTCCAGGCGTTGGTTCGCCTCATCCTCACGATCCGTCTCGACGGTCAAACGCAACCGCAGGCCGACATGCGAGGGCAGAAACGCAATCCGTACCACTTTAAGGATCTCTTCGCGATTGGTCAGGCGTTCATACAGCTCGGCTTCTTTGATGCCGGCGGCGTGCAGGGTTCGGAAGAAGAGGCGTTTGCCGTGGATTTTCTTCACCAGACGCGGCATGACAAAGTTGTTCATCATGCCTTTCATCTCCGCCGGCACTCCGGGCATCGCGGCGAAGACGTGACCCTCACGCTCGATCCAGATCCCCGGCGCGGTACCGTGCGCGTTGCGCATCGGGGTCGCACCCTGGGGAAATTCGGCCTGTTCCCGGCTGGTCTCGATGAATTTCATCTGTCGGCGACGGTAGAGGTCGCGAACCTGGTCGAGAATGTCGTTACGAAACACCAGAGGCAGGTCGAAAAAGTCCGCGAGGATCGGCTTGGTGAGGTCGTCGTGAGTCGGCCCGAGCCCGCCGGTGATCAGGCAGACTTCGGAGCGCTGAAACGCCTTCTGAAACGCCTCCCGCATCGGCTTTTCCTCGTCCGCGATGGTGCTCATACGGAGCACCTTGATGCCTTCACGCGCCAGTCGCGAGGCGATCCACCCGGAGTTGGTGTCGATGGTTTGTCCGAGCAGCAGCTCGTCGCCGACCGCAATGATTTCGACCTTCACGGCGCCTCCTTGTCACAATGCGGATACACCCCCCTGCCCATGCGGTACCGGAGGGAATATATGGTCAAACGTTCACTATTGCAAAGAGGGATTTTGCATCGGCGAGAAAAGTGTGCGTTTCTGATGTGGAGCCGTGGGCAGTCAAGTCGGCTTACCTTGCTCCGTTCATACTTCAACCCCAAAAAAAACACCCCTTCTCCCGAAGGAGAGGGGGTGAATCCGTGATAGGGCGAATCTGTGTCGGACGTTAGAGCTATCCGACCAATCCGGCGACGATTTGCGGGATCATGTTGGCTTGCGACAACATGGAGACACCGGACTGCATCAGGATCTGTGTCCGGACGAAGTTGGACATCTCCTTGGCGATGTCCGCGTCGCGGATCTGGGATTCCGAATTGACGGCGTTTTCCCGCGAGATCTGCAGGTTGAGAATCGTGTTCTGCAGACGGTTGACGTAGGCACCGATTCGTGTACGTTCCTCGTCCTTCATCTCGATCGCGTTATCCATCGAACCGATTGTCTGCTGGGCAGACAGAGTGTTCAGCAGGTTCGTACCGGACAGCCCGAGGGCGGACATACGCATGTCGGTGAGGAAGACGTAGTAGTAGTCTTCACCTTTCGTGTTGTACGTCCCGATGTGGAACTTCATCCCCTGGGAGAACTTGGTGGAACCTTCGCTGTACTCACCGTTCAACAGGTAGTTCCCGTTGTAATGCGTGGTTTTCGCGATTCGATCGATTTCCGAGCGAAGTTGCTTGAATTCGAGGTCGAGCGCCTGGCGGTCCAAACTGGTCAGCGAACCGTTGGAAGCCTGTATGGCCAGGGCACGCATACGAATCAGCTTCTCGTCGATCACCTGGAGACCACCTTCGGCAGTGGCGAGCATGTTGATGTTGTAGTTTGCATTTCTCTCCGCTTCTTCCATCGAAGAGATCTGCGCCCTCATCCGCTCACTGATCGCCATGCCGGCGGGATCATCCCAGGCGTAGTTTACCCGGAGACCCGAGCTCAGACGCGTCACGGCCGAGTCGAGCTGCATCTGGGTCTGCCAGATGTTCCTCTGCGCGGTTAGCGAGAGGACATTGTGATTGATACGGGTACTCATGCGGTACCTCCCTTTGCGTTGCGCGGCATGTTGCCGCAATTCGCCCTGAATGGAAAACAAGTGTTGTTTTTGTTCAGGTGTTGGTGTGCCGGGGAGCTGGGGAATCTCCACCGACTGAGCAAGGGATACCGTTCCGTATCAGTCCATAAGGCCTGCGTTTGTCAAAGATCTCTGTCCTACTCTGCCGGCGCGGGCGTTGGTCCGACGTCCTCACCGGTCCGTTGTGATCGACGGCTTCGCTGTCACGGCATACCTGGATCGGCAGTCAACCCGCGGCAGCCGTTTTTATAGGTCCGCTCGGAGGTGTTCAATGCCCCAACGAACCCGGCTGCTTTCGCGGTTTATCGCCCGCGGGTAAAACCGTTCAAACCGTTGTGATTGTTCAGGCCGTTTCCGTTGCCGCTCGGGCCCTGTTCGCTGTCCGATTCGCCGCCTGCACCGCCATGGGTACGCATGAACAGCTTCTTCAGCAGGTAATCGGACATGGTCTCCGCAAGCTGTGTGAGGCGGTCTTCATCCATGTCGGGCATGGCTTTTTCCGCCGCTTCTTTCGCGGCCGCCTCGGCAGACAGCTTGCGACGCGCCCCTTCCAGGGTGTAGCCCTCCTGGTGGACCAGCTCATTGATCCGTT
>WJJA01000519.1 GCA_014729955.1 bacterium | reverse complement strand
GTACCGCATGATAGGTGATACGACCAATGCTGGCAAACTGTTGCGCGACTGGGTCGGGAAACGGCCGTACGACACCCAGGCACGCAACCTGCTGGAAGAGATGACCGGGGAGACCCTCGAACGTCCCGAAGGTGCGGCGCCCACCGGCGATATGAACGAACTGCAACGGATTCTTGATTCACTGGAAGCCTCCGGCAATACTCAAACGGGGATTAAGCTCGGACAATGAAGCTGAGCGTAATCATTCCTCACCTCCGGGGCGCCGAAATACTGAAGGCCGTTCTCGACGACCTGGAGCAGGAACTTGCCGGTTGGCGGGAACTCGCCGAAGTGATTGTCGTCGATAACGCTTCCACCGACGGTTCCGTCGAAGAGGCGAAACTGGCGCACCCCTGGATAGAGGTTCTCCGTCTCGCGAAGAACGAAGGGTATGCGGGCGGCTGCAACCATGGTATCCGCGCCGGTCGCGGGGAGTGGGTGCTGCTGCTGAACGATGATGTTCGCATCCATGCGGGCGCATTGCAGGCGCTCGTGGCGAGAGGAGAATCCGAACCGGATATTGCGGCGGTGCAGCCGAAGATCCTGTCGCAGATGGAGCCGGAGCGCTTCGACTATGCCGGTGCGGCCGGCGGTCTGATCGACATGTTCGGCTATCCCTTTGCGCTTGGACGTATCGGCGGCAAGATGGAGACCGATCATGCGCAGTACGACAGTCCGCGCGAGATCTTCTGGTCGTCCGGCACCGGCTGCCTCTGGAGGCGTGAGACCCTGCAGCAGATCGGGCTGCTGGACAGCACTTTCTTTGCACACATGGAAGAGATCGACCTTGCCTGGCGTGCGCATCTTATCGGGCAGCGCATTGTAAGCGAACCAGCTGCCGTGCTTCAACATCTCGGCGGCGGTACGCTGGCCTACCAGGCCTGGCGCAAGATGTACCTGAATCACCGTAACAACCTGATCATGATTCTCAAGAACCTGCAGACGATCCATCTCTTGTGGATGTTGCCGTTTCGATGGGCGATGGACATCATGATCGGCCTCCAGGAGACGTTACTGCGTCGGCCGGGACGATTGGTCGCGATCCTCGCCGGATGGGGCGCCGCACTCATGATGACCCCGAAATGGTGGGGTAGACGTAGACGAATTCAACGCTTACGAACCGTCACCGACGGCGAATTGCGGGGCGGAATCTTTCGCGGATCGATCTTGTTTGCCTACGCAATCGGGCTGCGTCGAGCTTCGTCTGTTGCGAAATGGATATACTGAAGTTACCTTTGCATAGTTAAACGAAACCGGGAGCCGTGGCCGGGATGGGGACAATTGCCTCATCAATTGCCGGTGCAACGGGAAGAAACATCGCTGTAGGAGGCCCCAGCATGTGGCGTAAGAACGGGACGCTTTTGAGCCTGCTTCTGATTGGTCTGTTTGTCTTCACGGGTACAGCCGTATCCGCGAACAACACCTCTGTTTTTACCTTCGAGAAGCATCCGATTGACTTCAAGTACGGCATCCAGGTGCACGGCGGCGCCGGGCTGTATGCCATGGGCGACGTGAACGACTATCGCGCCCAGGGTGCACCGGCCGAGAACGAGGAAGATGCCGAGATGGGCATCGCCTGGGGTCTTTCCCTGCTCTATCGTGCATCGGAACATGTACGATGGGAAATCGGCTTCACCAGTATGGGCGAAGATCGCACCTACACAACCTGGCAGGCCGGCGCGGTCACCAGCGAAGTGGAACAGACCGTGTCGGGATCCGAGTTTTACGTGGTGCCGAACTGGTTGTTCAACCCGGACGGCTTCCTGCTCGTCTCACTGGGTTTGGGACCCTCGATCGTATCCGGTACCCTCGACCGTAGTGTGACCCAGGGCACAAGCTTCTATAATGCCACCGGTCGTTCCATCGGCGGTCGCGCTCAGCTCGGGCTGCAGCTTCGTGTCAACGAGTCCTGGGCGCTCAATCTGCAGGGCGGATACCGTCTCGCAAAGGTCGGACGTTTGATCAATGAAGATCGCGACGGCAACGAAACGACGGTCTATTGGGGCTTCAATGACCGTCAGATGAGCACCGACTTCTCCGGCCCGTTTGTTGAACTCGGTCTGCGACTCTACTTCAAGCCTGCGACCAAGTGGCACAAGATCTGACCTGATTTGCAACCGTATTGCACGTTTCAACCCCTCGATGCTGAGTCGAGGGGTTTTTGTATGGCCGGCCGGTGTTCAACTGTGGACAACGAGGAAGGAGAGAATCCGTGAGTGCATTTCGCTTGTCCGACCACACATATTTTCTTACAATATAGTCTCCGATGCCTATATAATAGCAGTATTTCGGATTCCTTCGAGAGGGGTAGCAATGGCGATTACGTTTACCTATGAAGTTAAAGGCAAAATCCTCCATGTGAAGACGGAGGGGTATGACGAAAACCTCAAAGATGTCCTTAGCTACAGCGCCCGAGTGGTTCGCACCGCAATCAAACACCGCACCCCGCATGTCTTCTGTGACGAACGCGACCTCGAATACCGCATCAGTGACATGGAAAGCTACCTCAGTGCCGAGAAGGCAGCCCAATCGATTCCCGCCGCCCATCGTGTCGCGATCCTCTGCCGGCCGAACCAGTATGAAGAAGCCGTGTTCTGGGAGCTGGTTGCCTCCAACCGGTTCATGAACGTCAAAATCTTCACCGACGAAGAAGGTGCCTGGAGTTGGGTGAAGGGAGAACCGAAGTAACACTTTCCCGGTCATGTTCCGCAGACAAACCGGAACGACACGATTATTCTTCCATCCTTGACGCCGAACCGGATACAGAGCACCGAAAAACGTTTATACACATTCTATCGCTCTATGCAATCGGCCTCAGCGGCCGGCCTTGAGCCGGCGAATGTCCTATCTTGTCACTTGATTGGAATGGAAGGGAGAAAATCCCTCCTCAAATGTCAGGCAGGCGGGAAGGAGTAG
>WJJA01000518.1 GCA_014729955.1 bacterium | reverse complement strand
TCACCATGGTGAACGATGCGTTCGTCAAAATGCTGAACACTACCCGTGCGCGTTTGCTTGGGATGGATATCAACACCATCAGGTTCAAACCGATTATCGAACCGATTCGCAGGTCGGTGGAAGGCGAAACCACCAAGTATAACGGGGAATACTACGCCACTACAAGCGATGCAGAGATCTGGGCGGACTGTGAGTTTTCACCCATATATGACGAAGCGGGACAGATTGTCGGTGGTATGGGAGTGATAGTCGATATCACACGGCAGAAGCAGGACGAGCAGGAATTGCGCCTCCAGAAGGCATACATGGACGACCTCTTTGAAGGGGCTCCGGAAGGTATTGTACTGCTCGATCTTGATGATACCGTACTGAGGGTCAACAAGGGTTTCACCAACCTGTTCGGCTATTCACAGGACGAAGCGGTCGGGCGTCAGGTGAATGATCTGATCGTCAAAGAAGGCTTCTATGAAGAAGCGAGTACCTTGACACGTCTGGCAGGGCGAGGCGAACTGATCAACACGGAGACCCTTCGCTATACAAAAGACGGCCGTAAGATCGATGTGTCCATCCTTGCGACCCCGATCCTGGCCGGCGATGAATTCGTAGCGATCTACGGCATCTACCGCGATATTTCAGCCCGCAAACGAGCGGACAAGATTCAGAAACTGCTGTTCAACATTTCCGAAGCAACCACCAGCACCCGCGACCTGCGTGAACTCCTGGATGTGATCCGCACACAGCTGGGAGTTCTCATCGATACGACGAATTTCCATGTCATCCTGTACAATGAAGAAACGGACGTTTATACCCTTACCTACAGCGCCGATGTAAAGGATAGCTATTCTCCGGATGAGAGCCTGAAACTGAAGGGGTCTCTCACGGACCTGACTCGTCGCACCGGACGTTCGCATTGGATCGATCGCAGAACCTTCGATAAGCTTCGCAAGAGCGGCGAGGTTGAGCTGATAGGCACTCCGGCGACTATCTGGATCGGAGTCCCCCTGAAAACCAGCAGCGGGGTGATCGGTGTAGCGTCGGTGCAGAGTTATGAGGAAGAGCACGGCTTCACGTTCAGCGACCTGGAACTGCTCGAATTTGTGTCAGAACATATTGCGCTGGCGATCGAACGCAAGATGACCCATGACGAACTGGCTTATGAGAAAGAGTGGCTGGGTGTCACACTGCGTTCGCTGGGGGAAGGTGTCGTCACCGCAGATATCAACGGCCGCATCCTGATGATGAATCGGTTTGCGGAAAAGCTGACCGGTTGGAGTGAGATGGAAGCCAAGGGTCGTGCGATTGATATGATCTACCGTGTCACCGCCGGCGACACACCGTCCCAACAACAGAACCCGGTCGATCAGGTGTTGCAGAGCCGCGGAGTGGTAACCTGGTCACACAAACGCAAGTTGATTGACCGCGAAGGAAACTATCGTTTCATCTCCGACAGCGCCGCCCCGATTCGAGATCAGAGTTCGGAAATTATTGGTGTGGTGATCATTTTCCGTGACATCACCCAGGAACTCGATATGGAGGAGGAGCTTCTCAAGGCACGCAAACTTGAGTCGATCGGAGTCCTGGCAGGCGGCATCGCACACGATTTCAACAATATCCTCGCAGGTATCCTTGGACATATCTCGCTGGCTCGTGTGGGAATGATGAGCGAAAGCTATGATGAAGTCAACGAACGGTTGGCCGCAGCAGAGAAAGCGTCTTTGCGGGCACGCGACCTCACACAACAGTTGCTCACATTCTCGAAGGGTGGCGCGCCGGTCCGCAAGATGGCTTCCATCAAGGAAATCATTGAAGAAACGACTCAATTTGCGTTACGCGGTTCGAATGTGAAAAGCGTTGTGAATATCGACGACGATCTCTGGCCCGCCAAGGTGGATGAGGGGCAGATCAACCAGGTGATCCACAATCTTGTGATCAATGCGAACCAGGCAATGCCGGAAGGCGGCACCCTGAAGGTTGAGGCGCTGAACTACATCCTCGAAAAGAAGGGCAACCTCCCGATTCAACCCGGTCGTTTTATTCGGATCAAGGTCCGGGATAACGGCGTCGGTATCCCTGCCGACAACCTTGCGCGCATCTTCGACCCCTATTTCACGACCAAGAAGCACGGGAGCGGCCTGGGGCTGGCGACCTCGTTTTCCATCATCGCCAAGCATGAGGGACATATTACTGTCGACTCGGAGATCGGCGTTGGAACGGAATTCACCATTTACCTCCCGGCTGGTCGGGAAACCGAAGAGATCGGGGTTGAAGAGGTGCGTGTCGTTCGTTCCACCCAGGGGGACGGCAAGGTGCTAATCGTGGATGACGAACTCATGGTGCTCAATGTCGCCGAAGGCATGTTAAAGCACATGGGATTCGATGTGGTGCGTGCGATGGACGGGGAGGAAGCGATTGCACTGTACAAAGCGGCCAGGGAAGAAAGCAGAGATTTTGATGTAGTCATCATGGATCTTACCATTCCGGGCGGCCTGGGAGGCAAGGAGACGGTAAAACGGCTGCGGGAGATGGGCGAGGAGGTGATTGCGGTGGCTTCCAGCGGCTACTCCAATGATCCGGTCATGGCACGGTACCGTGACTACGGTTTTGATGCTGTGATCTCCAAACCGTACACCGTCGAAGATCTCGAAAAAACCCTCTTCCAGGTGCTTCATCGCGATTCCTAGCCCGAAGGGTGAATGAATCAATGGGTTTTTCTCTCTTTTACGTCTGGGTACAAACCGTCGCCGGGAGGAAGTGACAAATTGGGGAACATCTTTC
>WJJA01000069.1 GCA_014729955.1 bacterium | reverse complement strand
TGTTACCTGGGCAGGTGCAACAGACGACCGTCACGGCGATGCAGCACCGCCATGGCGACTCCGGCCGATGCGAAGAAGAGCGCTGAGACCAGGAGCGCACCTTGCCGGCCGATGATCTCCATCGCGAAATAGCCCATCAACGGCGCGAACAGGCCGCGTACCCCGACAAAGGCCATATGCACCGACTGGTAGACCCCGGCATCCTCATTCGCGCCGGCAAAGCGAAGGCTGGAGATGGTCCAGACGATCGATACTCCTGCGAAGGCGATCCCGTAGACCACGAAAGCGCTGTAGAGCACCGGCATACGCAGCGCCGGCTCCACTCCCTTCGCGGCGACGAGCAGGGTCGGGTACAGGGCCAGCAGGGCGAACACCCATGAGGCGACGAAATAGGGCGTACTGCGGTCGAACAGGCGTCCAAAGAACGGAAGTGCGACAATCAGGATCAGCTGGTACAGCGCCCCGCGTGCAAAGCCGATGGTGGAGTAGTCGAGCAGCAGGTCGTTTACCATGTAAATCGGCACCACGGGCAACGTCATCATGAAGGCGATACCGTAGAGGAGAAACGCCAGTTCGAAACGCAGGAAGTCGGGACGACGTTTCAGCAGACGAACCGTTTCATGGAAGGGTCCGGTCCACCAGCCGCCGGTGTGACGCTGAGGCGGTGTGCTCTCGGTCTTCCCGGGGGGTATCATGATCAGCGCGATTGTTGCGAGGATGCCGGTGCCGCCGGCGATGGCATAGAGGTGGTGGTATCCATGCGCGACATGATCCATCCAGATACCGCCGAAAAAGGTGGTCAGCGCGGCGACCCCCATACGAACACCCTGTGCAAATCCGAACAGACTGCCCTGCTTCTCAGGTCGGAGATGCTGCTGCAGCACACGATTCTGCGCCGGAATCATCACCGCGAAGACCGTATAGTAAAGCAGGTGAATGCTGAACATATGGGTGATGCTCATCATCCAGAAGCCGGTGGACAGCACCCCGAAGCCGAACAGCCCCATCACTCCGAGCCATGGACGCTGGTCGCGACCCTGCAGGAGACGACCCCACCAGATCGAACTGAAGCTCATCACCGGCATCAGCATCGTCAAAAGGGTCACCTGCAGCTCGGTCGCCAACAGGTCTTTGCGTGCGATGACCTCACCGAAGTTGGCGACAACACCGAACGCAACACCGCGAAAGGCGCTGTAGAGGAGAAAGAGGGTTGTAACGAGGGTAAGAGGGAATTTCAGGGCACGCATGAAAAAGAAGTTATCCGCCCCCTGCGGCAATCTCAACGCCGGACTTGCGGGAGTCCGAGGCAGGGCACTACGTTGAAGTATTCTCAATCAGATCCGCATCCACACGGAACCAGGGAGGAGAAGGATGAACATCCATCGGTTCGGGGGGGCGCTTCATGCGACCGCCTGGGTACTGCTTGCTATGATTATGTTTACGGGATGTGTGAAAAATGAACCCAAGCACAACAATCTGCCCGTCAGCACCTACCTGAAACGTCTTCACTCTGAACGCGAGCGCACTGTGGAACAGGCGATCGAGGATATCGTCGCCATCGGCGGCGAAGCGACTCCCTTCCTGGTCGAAGCCTGGCAGAAAGCGGAGGACGACACCGAATACCGCTGTCGCATCGCAAAAGCAATCCACGGCATCGGACCGGATGCGAGCGCCGCGGTGCCGGTGCTGGTCGAAGCGCTCGATGCGCTGGATGAGCAATTGATCGCGTGCACCGCGGAGGCGCTCGCGGGGATCGGTTCCGCCTCTGCACCCGCTGCAGAAAAACTCGCCATGCTGCTGCGTGTCTCCGACACGTCCACGCAAAGTTTCATTCTACAAGCCCTGGGCGGGATCGGAGATCCCGCAGCCGAACCGGCCCTGGATCGTGTCAAGGAAGCCGCCCTGCGTCCGCGCACTCGTGCCGAGGCGATTGAGGCGCTCGGGAACATGGGACCGAAATCCATCACCGCGATGGAGGAGTGGATTAAGAGCGGGGATGAAGAGAAGCAGGTGATCGCTTGCGAAGCGATGGCTTACGCCGGCGACGACGTCGTGCCCGCACTGCCGACACTGGCAGAAGCGATGCAGTACAAGAACGACCGGATCCGTGTCGCCGCAATTCGTGCCGTGGCACAGGCCGGACCGGAGGCGATCCGGATTACCGACAAGTTGATCTCCGCACTGCGCTATAAAGACAAGGAGACACGCGATGCTGCGGTAAACGCCCTCGCCGCCATCGGCCAGGAGATCGGTCCTCAACTTTCCAACCACCTGACTGACCGTAATGCGAATGTGCGCGAAGGGGTGGTTCGTGTCATCAGCCGATACGGCAACCTGCGTGACGAATATCGCGAACAGCTGATTGCACGGCTTGGGGACTACAACGGTGAGGTGCGTGTCGCTGCCATCAACGCACTCACCCAGGCGGGCGAAACAATCGTGCCACGCATGAGACAGCTTCTGAACAGCAAAGATGTCTTCATCCAGTTCGGTGCGGCACGGATTATCGGCGACATCGGAGGTCCGGAAGCCCGCAAAGCGATTCCCAAACTGCGTGAATTGCAGCAACACGAGGATTCGCTGGTTCGCAAGGGCGCGGAAGAGGCGCTCAGAAATCTTCAGTAGATCCGCATGCGCAAGGTCTCAAGAAGAAACAATCCCTTCGATACGTAAACGGTCATTGATTACCATTCCTATCCGGTGAAACGGTCCACCAGGTGGATACGATGGACAACCTGACTCCCGGTCAACGCGCGAAAAACATGCGGCGCGTGAAGTCGAAAGACACCTCGCCCGAGATGGCGGTGCGTCGCAGACTGTTTGCTCTGGGGTACAGGTACCGCGTCCATTATTCCGGGGTGCCAGGCAAACCGGATGTTGTTTTTCCCACGCGTAGACTCGCGATTTTCATCCACGGCTGCTTCTGGCATCAGCACGAAGGATGCAAGAAAGCGAAACGCCCCGCGACCCGTCGTTCGTTCTGGAACACCAAGCTCGACAGGAACATGGCACGGGATCGAGACGTGCGACGTGACCTGGAAGCGGCCGGCTGGACACAGCACGTGATCTGGGAATGCGAGCTGAAAGATGTTGATGCCGTGGTGCTGAGGCTCGTCGAAGTGATCAAGAAGCATCCGGCACAACGATGAGATCGTACCGTCTCATCGACGCCTTCAGCGGATGCGGAGGCATGACCGGCGGGTTTGTCGCCGCCGGGGACGACACTGCCCGGATCAAGCCGGTGTTTGCGGTCGACCATGATCCTGCCGGTATCGACTCCTATGCCGCCAACTTCGACCCTGACCGTCAGCATGTCTTCCCCGGGCCGGTGGAAGAGCTTCTCTCCGGGCATCCGGATCGCATCCCGGAAGCCGACATCACCATCGGCGGCCCGCCCTGCCAGGGATTCTCGATTCTGAACCGTCAGCGGAGCGGCGACCCGCGCAGACAACTGTGGTACCAGTTCGTCGAGATCGCACGCCTGTCCGGGTCAAGACTCATCGTGATGGAGAATGTGCAGTACCTGTACCGTTCGCCGGAATGGAATACGATTACCGATCGTCTGCGTGAGGTCGGTTTTTTACACCAGGCGGGCGGTGTGCTGCTTGCCGCCGATTACGGTGTGCCCCAGAAACGATACCGCACGATTCTGATCGCCTCACGGATCGGGCCGGTGTCGCTCCCCGCGCCGACTCACGCCTCTCCGGATTTCCTGCATGCAACACGAGCCGAGGAACGCAGCGCCGCATTGCAACCATGGCGAACGGTACGCGATGCGATCGGCAATCTGCCCATACCCGTCGGGACAGACATCCGCGACGATCCACCGCCGTTGGACCTGCATTTCGGCCGTTCACCGACACCGATCAGTCGGGAACGCTATGCGGCAATACCTGAAGGCGGCAATCGATTTGATCTGCAAAGGAACCGCCCGGATATCACCCCTGCCTGCTGGATCAGGAAGACGAGCGGCGGTACCGATCTGATGGGACGGCTCTGGTGGGATCGCCCCAGTGTTACCATTCGGACCGAGTTTTTCAAGCCGGAGAAGGGGCGCTATCTGCATCCCGAACAGAACCGTCCGATCACTCACCGCGAAGGTGCACGGCTGCAGTCCTTTCCGGACGAATTCCAGTTCTGTGGAAAGAAGGTCGAAATCGCACGGCAGATCGGCAATGCGGTTCCGCCCCTGCTGGCGAAGGCGATTGCGATGCAATGCCTGCGTGTGCTGCAAGGCACCGATGTGAACCGTGTTTAAAACCGTGGTACTTGTCCTGCCGTTCCCCGATCGGGGCGGTCCGGGTTTACTCTAAGCGGGGTGGCCCGGAGGCTTGGTTCTGGTCTATCGGAGACGGCGGGCGAAAGGATCGTCAGGTCACACGCCGCTTCGCGCCGCAAGACCGGCCGGAACATAGAATACCCGGGGAGGCCGGCCGCACTGCATGACCTTCGGGACATGGTTCTGTCTGTTCCACGCATAGCAATTTCCCGCAAACAAACGTTCAGCATTGCCGGATGGGGAGTGAGAACTCGATATTGGGTGGGAGAGGATGAAAGATGATGATAGTGGCGGACAAGGTTGGACGAACCCCTCTATACCCACGATGAGAAGGACAACTTCTCGGAGTATTTCGCACAGATGCATGACGTCGTCATGAGCGCCAAGGGGCGTTTTGTGCTGCCCGCCGCATTCCGTGTCGAGATGCCCCCCGAACTGCTCAAACAGGACTTTTACATGCTGCCGGACCCGACGGAAGGTTGTCTCATCGTCCGGCCCCGTCCAGAATGGCAGCGCTACATTCATTCCCTGAAAACGGCGCCCCTGCCCCGCAAGCAGATTAAGCGCTACCTGGACGCTCACTTCGCCACCGAACACCACTGCAAGCCCGATGCGCAACACCGTCTGTTTCTCAGTTTGCAGGCACGGCGGTCGCTTGGATTACAGGAAGGACACGGCAAAACCGATCTGGTGGCGGTTGGTGCGGGCTCTTCCTTCTCACTCTGGACACGCGAACGATTCCCCGGTGAGAAGGTCTATTACGATGACCTCGCCGAACTGAAGGATGTCTTTGAAAACCTTGTGTTTTAGAGATGCGATGAGACGGTCCGTTCCGGAGTCATCGCGGAAAAAAGCAACCCTGCTCATTCACTTCAAACTGACCTGCCCCCTGTATTGGCTCACAGAAGGAGAGCACCGCTAATCATAAGGCATTAAAAATAAATAACCTAAGATCTATTGCATATATAAGGAAAAATCCCTCCGCCCCTTGCTCCACCGTACCCGGCACTATACCTTGCTTGTGGGAGATAATGGGAGATCATGGGAACAATGGGAAGATGGTATACTGAAAAAATGTTCAGTTATCGGGTTTGACAGCTTCCCTTGACGATTGTCCCGGCCCATGATTTCCAAACGAAGCACAGGCTGAAGCAGGAGCGAACAGTTGGCGGCTTTTTTCGGCAGCTATGAAACACGCACCGACGACCGGTACCGGTTCCCGTTGCCCGCGATGCTGCGCAAACAGGCGGGCGGGGAGCGTGACGGGCAGTGGTGGGTGATTCGCCGTCCCGGTGGTTTCCTCAGCCTGATGACCGACATGGATTTCCAGGAGCATGTCCAGAACGCTCACCGTGTGAAGGGTGACGGCGGCGCGCAGAACTCGTACGTGGCGATGCTGCTGCACCTGGTGGACCCGGTGGAGCTTGACAAGAGCAATCGCGTTCTGCTCAGCCCGAAGCAGCGCAAACACCTCGGCATTGACGGCGAGAAGAAGGAGCCGGTGTCGCTGGAGCTGGTCGGGATGATGAACAGCATTCGCGTGTACCGTGAAGACCAGACACCTCAGGACGAGGAATGGTTCGAATCGTTCGACAAACTGCGCCAGGGGGTGAACAACCTCGAGGGCGTGCCGTCGCTACTGTGAGGTACTACGGCGCCCACAAGCCGGTGATGGCGGCCGATGTGATGGAGCGTCTCTTCATCGATCCGTCGGGTGTCTACCTGGATGCCACGGCCGGTGCGGGCGGATTCGTGCGTCGCATCCTCGAATCGTTGAAGGATGACGGCCGGGTGATCGCGATGGACCGTGACGAGGAGGCGATTCGGCATCTGCAGGTGATGTTTGAGGATGACGATCGTGTTGTGGTCACGCGGGACAATTTCAGCAAACTGGCGTTGAATCCGGAGGTGACCGCCTATCGTCCGTTGACGGGTATCCTGTTTGACCTCGGGGTGAGCAGTCACATGCTGGACGATCCGACGCGCGGGTTTTCGCACCGTGCGGACGCCCCGCTGGACATGCGAATGGACACCGACGGGGAGCTGACGGCGTCGGATGTGGTCAACGGGTACGATTCGCATGCGCTGGAACGTGTGTTTCGTGACTTCGGCGAGGAACCGCGCGCCGGGAAGCTGGCGCGCGCTGTCGTTTCGGCGCGACCGATCGAGGGAACGGCGGCACTGGCGGAGCTGTTGCGTACGAACGTGCCCTGGCGTGAAGAGGCAAAGGTGATCGCACGGGTGTTCCAGGCGGTGCGGATTGAGGTGAACCGTGAGCTGGACGCGCTGGAAGAGGCGTTGCCGGCGGCGCTGGAGCAGCTGAAGGTCGGCGGGCGGATGGTGGTGATGAGCTACCACAGCCTTGAGGATCGCCGTGCGAAGCAGTTTTTCCGTGATATGTCGCGAAACTGCACCTGCCCGCCGGAAGTGCCGATGTGTATGTGCGGCGGTGAAAATGCTCGTATCCGTTTGCACGACCGCAAGGCACTGCAGGCGCATGAGGATGAGGTGGAGCGCAATCCTCGGGCTCGCAGTGTCCGGATTCGCACCGCGGAGAAGATTCGATGATTCGCTACGACCGCATGGACCCCACGGTAATGACAAAGCAGCCGGCCGGACGGCGCAAGCTGCCTTCGACGAGCAGACGCGGAGTAGTGGTCGCCCTGCTGGCCGGATTTATCGTGGTCAGCATGTTGACGGTGCATATCGGGGTGATGCGTGTCAGCTTTGGCAAGGAGTTGGAACAGCTGCGGCAGCGGATCGCGGTGCTGGACGGTGACGTACTCAGCCTGAAACAGCGCTGCTGGGAGTTGTCGGCGTTGGCGTCGATGGAGCGGGCGGCGCGCGAGATGGGCATGGTGGAAGCGTCACGCAAGGCGCCGGTGCTGCAGGTAAAGGTGAAGCAGAAACCGGTTTCCACGCTGCCGGAGGACATCCTCGAAGGCGATATGGCGTTTACGGACGGACACGTACGAAGCAATCGGGAGATTCGATAGATGCAGGAGACCCGCTGGATGCAGCGCCGGAGGAAGCCGGCGCAGCCGTTGAAACCGGGTCGTGCAGCGATCGCCGTGCTGGTGTTGGCGATGCTGGGCGGGGCGACGGCGGTGCGTCTGGTGGAGGTACAGATTCTTCGTCACGAGGAGTTCGCGACTCGTGCGGAGCGGCAGTACAAGGATCGTCGTGAGATTGAAGCGCGTCGCGGGATGATTTATGACCGTCGCGGCATGCCGCTGGTGAACAACCTGCCGTCCACCTACTCCATCGGGATACGTCCTTATAAGGTAGAGAACAAGACAGCTGCCGCGCGCATGCTCGCGGGCCTGCTGGAAATGGACTTCGCCGAGGTGTTTGAAGCGGTGCATGACGATGCGCCGTTTGTCTGGCTGCGGCGTAAGGTGGATCGCCGTCTTGCGGAGCAGGTGAAGCAGTGGGGCGGCGACCGGATCGGGCTGAAACGCGAAACTCGTCGCGCCTATCCATTCCGCAGTGTCGGCGGGCAGGTGG
>WJJA01000517.1 GCA_014729955.1 bacterium | reverse complement strand
CGGGTGGAGCATGCCCTGAAGAACTTCGCGCGTGAAACCGCTCCGCCGTTTCACATGTCGCGCATGATGGCCCTTGTGCGCGAAAAAACTGAACGAAGGAGAAAGAACATGAAGACTTGGAAGCCCGGCTTCATCAGCGCCGGCGCCCTGGCCGTGATCATCGCCGGGATGCTATTGGTACCCGCATCGTACGAGGTGACCGTCGGCAGCACGGTTTCCGTGGATCTCGGGTTGGATCGTCTGAACAAGGTGGACTGGCAGGCCTTCAGGGATCATCCCGATTTCGCAAACCTGTCGGTCGCCGGCAACGGCGAACAGGCAGCAGTACACCTTGTCTTTCGCGATCTCAGCAAGACGGAAGCCGGGGCTGTCGTCGAAGGCATTCTCGCCGAACAGAGCCTGGCGCCTGGAACGTATTCGTTGATGACCGAATCGATCACGAAAACGGTCGGCGGCAATGCTCTCGCGGCCCTTTCCGGAGGCACGATCCGCATTATGGCTCACGGCTTGACCGATGACGAGGTGGAAACTGCCATTGTGGAGCACTTGCAGGCACGCGGGATTGGTGTCAATGCGGTTGATGTTCGCACAACCGAGCAGAACGGGATGATCCGAAAGGACATCAGTATCGACCTGGACAGCGCGAACCTCCCGGAAGGTATGCAGGAAGGTGATTCGGTGTATTTCGAATTCGAATTCTGATACCGAAACAGAATGGTCATGCCTGACAGGTATCTGAAGCACCATTTTGGCTTCACGGCATACCCTGGAAAGGGTCTGCCGCTTTTACGCATAAAACAACAGGGAAGAATCACCCAACCAATGAACCCTCATGTGCGCATCAATTCCTCTGCCAGCAGAGTGTTCTTCAGCAACAGCGCGACTGTCATCGGCCCGACACCACCTGGGACAGGTGTAATCCACGATGCCTTCTCTCGGACTTCGGAGTAGGCGACATCCCCGACAAGGCGATAGCCTCGTTTCTTCGAAGCATCATCCACACGGTTCATGCCCACATCGATCACAACCGCATCTTCTTTCACCATCTCCGCCGTGACAAACTCGGCACTTCCAATTGCAACGATGAGGATATCGGCGCTTCGCGTTATTTCTCCAATATTCTGAGTGCGTGAATGGCATATGGTCACGGTTGCATTGGCCCATTCGGCTTTCCTGGCAAGCAGCAGGGAAACCGGCATTCCCACGAGATGGCTTCGTCCGATCACAACCACGTTTTTGCCGGAGGGATCGAGTTCGTAGTGTTTCAGGATCTCGATGATCCCCAGGGGTGTGCAGGGAATGAAGAGAGGTTGGTTCAACGCGAGCAGGCCGACATTGTAGGGATGAAAGCCGTCCACATCTTTCTCGGGCTTGATTGCTCTCACGACTTCATCTTCATCCAGCGCGTCCGGCAACGGGGACTGTACCAGGAGACCGTGATAGTCCGGGTCGGCGTTGATTTCCCTGACACGCTGCAGCACCTGCTCCTGCGTGGAATCGGCGGGCATGCGATCGATACGGGAGAGGATACCGGTCTCTTCACACGCCTTCTGCTTCATGTTGACGTATACCTTTGAAGCGGGATCATCCCCGACCAAAACGAGCGCCAGTCCGGGTTTACGTCCCTCTTTCGCGCGTTTGTGAACCTCACGCGTAATCTCTTCACGAATCTTCGCTGAGACTACCTTACCATCCAGCTTCTGTCCACGCTCTGTCATGCTCTCCCTCTCTCCCGTTGCTCGAACCATGCACGTGAATATAGGAAAAAGATCATGTAATCGAAGACCGGATCCGGCCATGCGAGACGCGGAAAAAATGCCACAAGGGCACGAATCGTCCGATACAAGGATTTCTTCATGAAGGCGCGAATGAGTGTGTTTCGTACAGCGTTGGAAACACCACCCGCTTCCGCCGGGCGGAACAATCGATGCAGCGAGAGCAGTTTCTCCGCCTCCGGATATCGTTCTGTCAACAGCGGCACCACAGATGCACCGTATTGTCGATACATTTCCTCAACGTCGACCCATCGACGATCATGATAATGGTACCCTGCGACACGACCCTCAAAGTGGATCGGGCACGCCGCACGTTCCAGTCGCAGCCCCAGGTCCAGATCCTCACCGCCCCAACCTGCAAAGCTCTCGTCAAACCCACTCACTTGATCGAGACATTGCTTAGGCAGCATGACCGCACCGGTGGTGAAGTACTTGCCGGGAATGCGGGAGCCGGAGGTCAGTTTCGCACCGCCGCGGGAATGATAATAACGCTGGTAGGCCGTTTCCGGCAGTGACGGGTGTGGCAGCAACCGACTCACTACGGCTCCTCCCGTCTGCTCCACCGCCCTGACCATCATCTCCACCCACATCGACGGCAATTCAACATCGGCATCGACAAACGCGGCCAAGGCACCACGCGCTTTCTTCCATCCCCGGTTCCGTGACACCGCACGTCCGCCGTGGGAAGCATAGAACGCTCTCTTGATCGAGAAGTCCGACGAGCCGGCAAGAACGGTGTCCGGCGGACCTTCCGGGGAGGCATCGTCAACTACAATCCATTCAAAGGAGTGGTGCGGATAGGTTTGGCGTGAAAGCGACGCTCGCAAACGCATGAGAGCGTCGGCATCGGAACGGTGAATCGTCACAATACTTAGTTCGATTCGCGACGCCATAATACTACTCCAGTTCAATGCTGCGCAGCACATCCGCCGCCTGTTCCGGAGGTGTGGGGTTGATGAAGAATCCCGTTCCCCACTCGAATCCGGCAACCGAAGTCAGACGCGGGAAGATTTCGATATGCCAGTGCCAGTCAAAACGGATCGTGTTCCAGTGGGTCGGCCGAGGGGTCCACGTGTTGGGATTCGGTGATGTATGAATCATGATGTTGTAGGCCGGATCATGCAAACCGATCTTTATCCGTAATATCACATCTTGAAGAATCGCTGCGAGAGATGCCATTTCACCATCGCCGACCTCACGGAAGTCATGAGCGTGCTTCTTCGGCATCACCGTGACTTCGAAGGGAAAACGGCTCGCATAAGGAGCGAAAGCGATAAACAGGTCATTTTCCTGTATGATTCTCCGGTTCTCGCGTACTTCCTGATTCATGATATCGCAGAACAAGCACCGTTCCTTTTCCGCAAAGTGCTTCATCGCCGACTGCAGTTCGATTGCCAGAGTCAACGGGGTTACCGGCAAAGCTACGATTTGCGTATGCGCATGCGGCTGACTGGCGCCTGCGGCTTCACCATGG
>WJJA01000516.1 GCA_014729955.1 bacterium | reverse complement strand
TAGCCGAGAACGTCTTTGGCCCGATCAACACAGGCGAGGAGACGGTTTTTCGTGTCCCATTTGCGCTTGGGCGCCGTGTAGACACCAGCCTCGTTACCCACGATCTTGTTCACCATCTCGGCCATATCGAGAATGCGTGTTTCCTCGGCAGACGCCAGATTCATTTCCTGCCCGATGGCCTTTTCATAATAGCCTGCACGGAGCAGTCCATCCACAAGATCGCCTACATACGTGAAGTCCCTGGACGCGTTTTCTGCGCCTGTAAAGGGCAACTGCATGCCGAGCATCGCATAAAAAATGAAGTTCGGGATTACGTTGCGATACTGGCCTGGTACCTCACCAGGACCGTATGAATTGAAGAATCTGGTTTTCACGATCGGCAATTCGTGATGATGCCAGAAGAAGTTGGAATAGAGTTCACCCAGCATCTTGGTAATCTGATACGGGGTGGTGAGATGCATGGAGACAAAGTCTTCCTTCAGCGGCAGCGGTGCCGCGGAGCCGTAAATCGAGCAGCCGGATGACGCATAGACAAAACGTTCGATGCCGACCAATGATGCGAATTGAAGAGTTCGCAGCATCCCGAAACCATTGACATCAAGATCCCGTTCAGGATAGTCCACGGAGTTCTGATTGGCAAAAAACGCGGCCAGATGGAAGACTACGTGAGGACGTTCACTGAACACGCGCTTCAAAACGGTCTCGTCCGTCACGCTGCCCTTGACAAGCATCACATTCGGGAGATTGGGAACGTTCCAGGTGTACGCGGCAGACATGTCATCCAAAATGATGACCATCTCAGCGCCCAGCTCGCCTAACGTCCTGCATAGATTCGAGCCGATCGCGCCCGCCCCTCCCGTCACGAGGATCCGCTTGTCCTTGTAATACTGCTTATAGTCTTCCATCTCTCGCACTCCAACCTTGTAAATGAGTATCCATCGTGGTCAAACTTCGTAAACCTTGCGCATCCACTCAGCGTAGCGGCGCACACCCTCTTCCAGGTCGATAGTCGCCTTGTGGTCGAGGTCGCGACGGATCTTGCTGAAGTCCATCTTCTTGTCGTGGGTGGTAAATGCTTCTTCGCCCTTGACTTCAACAAGGCCGGAATCGGCACCCGTCACATCGATGACAACCTTCGCGAGGTCTTCGATTGTCACTTCCCAGTCTTCATGGCTGCCCACGTTGTAGACTTCGCCCGGGATGAAGTTGTCGACGATATTCGCAAAGGTACGCGCGGTATCATCCACGTAGTCGAAGATTCGGTGGTGCCCACGGTACACCATGAACGGCTCTTTGTGCAGCGCCTTGTAGACAAAGATCGGGATCACACCGCGGTAGCGGCTGTAATACTCGTGGGGACCGTAGCAGTTCACCGGGCGAACGCGCACAACGTCCACGTCAAACATATCCGCATGGTTGAGGCACTGAAGCTCACCCGCCCACTTCGAAATCGCATAGTCGTTCATTTGTTGAATCGGAATGCGCTCCATTACATCTTCGCTCATCAGCCCGTCATAGTCGCCATAGACTTCTGCGCTCGAGAAAAAGATATGCTTGAACCTGTAACGCTCCTGCAGACGCAATATGTTTTTCGTACCAACCACATTGGTACGCCAGAGATTCTGATAATGGTCTTCGCCGTTCCAACGTCCATATTCAGCAGCAAGATGATAAACAAAATCAAACGGTTCGCTTTCATGGGCACGGAAAATCGCCTCAAGCTGCTGGAATTCACCTGTATCGGCCTTGTAATGCTGGGGATGATGCCCCTGCAGAATATCCAGCGTGTAAACGTTGTGTCCCCTGGATCGCAGCTCGTTGGTCAGGTTGGTTCCGATGAATCCCCAACCGCCGGTTACCAATATCTTCGCCATCCTTCTCTCCGTCTTGTGCACTCCGGGAGGGAGCACGTGTTCACACGGATCCTATCGAAATGCCTCTTCCAGGATGTCCGCGATTTGAATTCCACTTGTGCCGTCGCCGTAGGGATTTTGCGCACGGCTCATTCGATTGTACTCGCTCGCTGAATCCAGAAGTGTTTGCACGGAATCTGCTATCAAGCCAGTGTCGGTTCCTACCAGTTTTGCCACTCCCGATTCGACCGCTTCCGGCCGCTCGGTGGTTTCACGCATCACAAGCACCGGCTTACCCAGGGAAGGTGCCTCTTCCTGAATCCCACCGGAATCTGTCAACACAATGTGGGATTGATCGAGCAGCCATACAAAGCTGAGATAGTCCAGAGGTTCAATGAGGTACACATTGTCCAATCCTTGCAGAGTGGACTTCACGGGTTGCTGCACATTCGGGTTCAAATGAACGGGATAAACGATCGACAGATCCGGATTTCGTTCCGCAATGCGACGAAGCGCATCGCAAATGTTCTGGAAACCCTCACCGAAGTTTTCACGCCGGTGGCCTGTCACAAGCAATACGCGCCTGTCGAGATCGATGGATTGAAAGCGAGGAGCGATCTCATCGCTTCGCTTTTTGGCGATATCGACCACTTTAAGCAGCGCATCCACCACGGTGTTGCCGGTGATAAAAATCTTGTCAGCTGCAATCTGTTCTGCCAGCAGCGCGTCGTACGCCCGTTGTGTCGGAGCGAAGTGCCACCGTGCCATCCTGGATGTGAGCTGCCTGTTTACCTCTTCCGGGAACGGCGCATACAGGTTATACGTCCGCAGCCCGGCTTCCACGTGACCAACCTTGATCTTCCTGTAAAACGCCGCCAGCGTGGAGAAAAAGGTTGTTGTGGTGTCACCCTGTACCAGGACAACGTCCGGCTGAAACTCGTCCAGCACCTCTCCCATAGCGGTCAAGCCGCGAGCAGTAAGGGTGTCCAGGCTCTGATTCGGGGTCATCAGGTTCAGGTCATAGTCCGACTGAATACCGGTCAATTCCAATACCTGATCAAGCATCTGTCGATGTTGAGCAGTAACGCATACTTTGCAATCGAACGAAGCACGCTCTTTCACGGCTTCCACAACCGAAGCCATTTTCACCGCTTCCGGTCGCGTGCCGAAACTGATCAGCACCCTGGTCTTGGAGGAGCGTGTCATGTTTTCCCGTGTCAATGAATTGAACAGTTGCGGCTTTGATCGCCTCAAAATCGCATTCATGCTACGCTTGGGCCGACAATTTAATAGAAGTCCCCGGTGCATGCCACCGCAATAACAACCCGGTCTCTAGAGAGGCTGTTTTGGCCCGTTTTTTTCTACAATACCAGGCTTTTGAACGGTGTGTAAGCTACCTGGATCATACGTGTATGGTTCAAACGAGTGCGCGGTTGCAAGGCTCGATGACGCCCACAGCAGATATCCTGCCGTGCGTTTTAATCCGGCCGTCCTCGAACATCATCGAGACGGACGGTTTCAACCTGGAATGGAAACTCCTCCACCCGGTTGTTCACATTGTGCCGGGGCAAGCGTGCTGCTTGTGCAGATAACGGTTCGCTGTGCCGCGATCCGGCAGACCGACTTGTTACTCAGCGATTCCTTCGATGGGCCAATTCGTGAGGGCACGGTAGCGCTTCTTCACCAGGTCGTTCCTGATTGCCGGATTGTTACGGCAAATAAATCCTCCTGCCGCTCCGGTGAATCCCGGCATTCCCCGATGTGCCGAACGCTTGTACGGGCCATTTCGTGCCAAACGCTTGCACGGGCCGGTTCCATTC
>WJJA01000515.1 GCA_014729955.1 bacterium | reverse complement strand
CTTGGTGGCCATGATCACCCGCGCGCCCGGCTCCGCGGCCAGGATCGCCGCCGAGGTGCCCGCGCCGCCGCCGCCGATCACGAGCACGTCCGTCTCGTAATCCGGGTTCGACAGGTCCACTTTGTCCGGTTCGACACGGCTTTTCGCTTCCAGCAGGTCCACCATCTCGTGGCAGATGCGGTAGCCCTTGTTCGGGCCGACCTGGATTTCGCGACGGCCTTCTTCGTTTACGTCCGGATGGAACTTCTCGAGCACTTCCTTGCGTTCGTCAAGGGTACGTGCCGGGAACTCCTCACCGGCCTTCTTCCGTTCGACACGCGCCGGGCGGGTCTCTTCGACCTTCTTGATCAGCGCCTTTAAACTATCGGGATAGCCCACTGCTTCCCTCCTTTATCGCAATCGTGTTCGAACCAATCTTACTTGCCGTTGCTCTTCAGCAGGGCGTAGTCGCTCTCCGGCGTCCAGAACTCCTCGGCGGTGTGCGGTTCGCCTTCACGCGCCTGGTAGAGTTCGATCAGTTTCTTGATGCCGGGGGTCTCTTCGTAGGTCGTCGGATCCATCGTACCGAGCGCCTTCAATTCTGCCAGCGCATCGTCGTAGTAACCGTCCTTAATCGCCGCGACCTGCTCTTCGCAGTGTTTGCTTTGGGGTGTGTGGAAGCGGCCGTGGATACGTCGCACCATCTGCGCGATGTGGTATTGCGCCATCTCCGCCATGCAGCGTGTCGAACAGAGCCCGCACTGGATGCAGTCGAAGGAGAGCTCGTTGGCCTTCTCGATGTCGCCGCGCTTGATGGCGCTGACGTAGTCCATCACCGGGATTTCCATCGGGCAGACCTTGGTGCAGGCGTTGCAGGCGAGGCAGCGGAACAGTTCCGGGTAGGCCTCGTAGACCTCCTCGCATTCGCCCTTGATCTGCTCCCAGTCGTACTTGGCACGATTGGCCGGGTAGAAGGGGATCTGGGTGAGGTACATGTCGGGCTCGACCACGGTCTGGCAGGCGAGGCCGACACGGATGTGGTAGTCGCCCGGTTTCCGGTACACCGTGGCACACGCGCCGCAGACCCCGCCGCGACAGCCGGCGCCGCGCACATACTTGTAGCCGGCGTATTCCATCGCCTTCATGATGGTCAACGTCTCCGGCACCTCGTACATCTTCCCCATGATGTAGATGGGGATCAGCTTCGCCTCGACCTTCGGCGTCGCGTTCTCAACAGTAGCCGTGTCACTCATGCCGACAATCCCTTGTATGCTTGTTCTTCAATGATTGTTCACGTTCATGCGGTCGCAAGGATACCTTTGTCCTCGAGCAGCTTCTGCGCTTCCGGCATGTTCCGGTCCAGGTGAAGCGTGTCGATGTCCAGCCCGAGCGCAATCGCCAGCAGTTGGGTGAAGTAGAACACCGGCAACGGCTCCAGCCCTTCACGCAACCCGCGCACATCCGCCTGGCGACGGCCGATGTTGTACTCGCACAACGGGCAAGAGAGAATCAACGCGTCCGCGCCTCGCTTCTCCGCCGATTCGACAATCGTCGCGGTCGTTTTCAACGCCGCTTCCGGGTTGCCGATGATCTGGTAAGAGCCGCAGCAGGTCTCCGCGTCCGGGTAAGCGACATACTCCGCACCGATCGCCTCGATCAGGTTCTTGAAACTGACCGGTTCGATGGAATCGTCGATTTTGATCTCGCCCGGCTTGGTCAACGTGCAGCCGTAATACGGGCCGACCTTGAGATCCTTGAGCGGGTTTTTCACCGCTGCGGCGACCTTGTCCCAGCCGATGTCGTCACGCACGAACTGCAGGTAGTGCACAACGTCGACTTCGCCGAAGTAGTCGGTCTCTTCCTCGAGGAAGTTGTTGATCGCATCACGCTTTTCCTCGTCTTTCCGCATGAGAAGGTTGGCGCGTGCGATCGTGTTGTAGCACATCGAGCAGAGCGTCATCACCTTGTCCAGCCCCTGGTCCTTGGCACGGATCAGGTCGCGTACCGGCGCCAGCAGATGCACAAGGTCGTCATCGGCGAGCGAGTAAACCGCGCCGCAGCAGTTCCAGCGCTCCAGCTCCTCCACCTCAACCCCCAGGGCCTCCAACGATTTCACCGCGGACACCTCGAGGTTGATCGCCTTGGTTTTCAACGTGCAACCGGGGTAGTAACCTAGCTTCATCGTTCGTCCCTATGAGGTATGTTTACGGAAGGAGCTGACGAACGCCAGCTGCGGCGCCTCTTTCAACTGCTCCTTGTCGATTTGGAACGGCTCCACAAAGTTCTTGTTTTCACGAAGTATCTGCAGACGCAGCGCCTCCATCAACTTCGGCACATCGATGCCGCGCGGGCAGCGTACCTCGCAGGTATGGCACGAGGCGCAGATCCACGGCGTGTTCGTGTTCATCAAGGCCTCTTTCTGGCCCCACTGGAGGTGGTGCATCACCTGGCGTGGTGTGAGCTGCGTGCTCTCCTGCATCGGACAGACCACCGAACAGGTGCCGCACTGCATGCACTGCTTGAAGGGCTGTCCGCTGACCTCGAGCATGCGTTCAACGAACTCACGGTCAATCGTTCTTTCTGTCACAAGCATGGGCGAAGCTCCGCTTGGTTTGGAAACGCTTCATGCAGGAATCGTATCGCGCGGGCAGAAAGGCGCCCGGCGTCTCAAAGTTACCTTAGTCCTAACTTTAATGGAGTTACTGCGAGTAACAACTTGGCATTCAACGCCTTAGGTCTGACGGAAGCACACCGTATGAGGTGCCTGGCCCCGGCTGCGGCCGGTTAGTTCGGCCTAAAACGAGAGAGCGTTCCAAGTTTCACGTACAGTAGGAAGGAATATACACAGCGAAGCGGCTCTCACCAATGTTTTTAGAGCGCTTGTTTTGGTGCGTTGCGCGCCGGTTTGTCCGGTTGGCGCTCTGTTTTTTGTGGATTGAAGAGACGGGTAGAACCACGATATGCAGTGATCCGCAGGCACACCTCATCCGTGGAGAAGACCGGGTTTTGATACAATCATGCCGCCCGTTTTGCGATCAGGACTGCGTTTCTGCCGCCCACTGCATGCTTTTCACGAAGGCGCGCATCTCGTCGATATGCGACTGCATGGTCGAAGCCGGTCCGGTCCCTTTGAAGAACCACGGTCCTTCCGGGGTGAGCAGGATCGCTGAGAGGTTCATCCAGTCCGTCTGCGGGTCACCGCCGCCCATGCCGGGCATATTCGAGGGCTTCATCGTGCCGGTGAAGTGCACCAGGATCGCGCCCATGCCCTGCACCGCAAACTCCTCGGTGGTTGCAGCTTCTTTTGTCGGGGTGCCGTCCGGTTGATCGAACTGATTGTACCAGCGCTCCAGGTTGGCCTGGATGCCGCCCGCGTCCGGCCCGAAGTAGAACGCCGAGACGGTACCGGGTGAGACGCCGTCTTCCGCCGGTTGCAGCACGAACTCCGCGGCACGCATCCCGCTCGAGGGCGTGATCTGCACCCAGCCGTCGGGCAGGGTTGCCCGAAGGTCCCGGACAGCAATGGTCTCACCGGCTCGTGCGATCACCTTCATGGTGCCGTGCCCGTGCCCTTCCGGCATCTGTCCGTCGGGCTTCGAGCCGGCATCACGGGTCTTCGCGGTTGTTTCGCCGGGCTTCAATTCGCGCGCTCGTTTTTTCGGATTGTCCCCGCAACCGGCGAGCAGCGCGATCACAAGGATCAGGGTTGTCGTATGAAAAGCCTTCATCTCGGCATGGTCTCCGTTGTAGCATGATGGATCGGGTCACCCTGAAAATCCGACTCGGGAGGGAATCCTTGCAACGCCGCACCGGGAGACATTCGGCCCGGGCGAGACGGACGCAACGGACGGATCGCTGGTTCATCTTATAAGAGTGCGTAGTATGCAGCCCGGGCTTGTGCGCCTCAAGCGTAGTCGTGAACTCCGTGGAGCTTGATTGGCCGGCGCGTAGCCCGAAGTCGCAAGAACAACGAAAACACACGAAAGGAACATAGAAATGGCTGTAAAGATTACACGCGAGATGGACCTGGAAGATGTCGCCCGTGTTTCCCCGAAAGCGATCGGTTCCATGACACGGCGGGAGATTGTCTGCATCCAGTGCGGCACGCCGTTGTGGAAGACGGTCGAAGAGGCGATGCGGGATTCCGGTGTGAAGGAAGAGGAGATCGACGCTTTGATCGACACGATCAACAACGAGGTGGAACAGAGAGTGAAAGCATCATGATTTCAGGGTCCATTCGCCGGAACAAGCCCGGGCTTTTGTATCCTCGGGTTCATGGATGCAGGACCCCGTGTGTTTCGGTTTTCCGGCCGGCGGATCCTATCCAAGAGGGAACGTAAACTCTTGTCCTCGCCGGAAAAGGTGCCGTGCATCTCAAGCAGCGCTTGGAGCCCGATCTCCATGTTCAAGGCAGCAACACGGCCTTCCGTGTCACGGTCCTTTCGCCGATCAGCGTCACCATGTAAACCCCCGCGCTGAGGGAGGTGCCGTCCAGCCTTGCGTTCCATCGGTGCTGCAATACGTTTCCCCGTCCTCCCTCCAACCTTGTGTCATACACTTTTCTCCCAAGCACGTCATGGATCACGATGCGGGCATGACCCTGCGAATCGGGTCTCAGGCGGAACCGGAAGGAACCGTTGCTCGGGTTGGGGTAGACCGCGGCGAACGTGGATGTCACTGGTGTCGGTACGGTTGGATCATTCACCGCTGACGTCACCTCGGGATGATAGAGCCGGTTTCCGCCGGGTGAATGGCCGGGCATCGGCCATTCCATGCGATAGTCGCCTTCCGGCACCGGTACATCGAACGCGGCGATGAAGCCGTTCCGGTTGAAGGTCACCAGGATCATGGAGCCCTCGACCGGCGGAAACACGGCGGTTTGTGCGTAGGGTCTGCTGGAAATCTCCATGTTCTCAAAGAATGGGAATCCAGTGATCGTTTCATTGTATCTAAACCCGTGTACAAGAATGGAATCTCGATTAGGGCCATTACACATTCCAAAAAGGAAACCGGAATCGCTTTCAGTAGAACGAAGGGCGACGAAAGGTTCAGCACTGCCATTGCTGAGAATGTTAAGCGGGAATCCATCCACACAGGCTCCCTCAAGATGACGACCGTATAAGAAGTTTTCGAAAACAGAATAGAAGAGCTCGGGTTCATCATCGCCGTCAATATCGCTTGCAATCACATCGTAACCGGCCTCGCTCTCACCATTTATAAATGGGTTTTCCACAGGGAATCCTTCCAGCCTTTCACCATCCCGGTTCCAGGCATGCAGGGAGTCTTCGTCCACAAGGCTTACCGCCCATCCGTTCGGTCTGGGAATCAAAGTGAGCGGTGAGCTGTAGTAGTCTCCGTCGTAGACAATCGGATATCCGGGGATGGATTCCCCGGTTTCGAGGTATCGTCCGTGGATGAGGGTGCGTGTGTGCCAGAACACCACCGGTTCACCACCCCATCCGTCGCCGATGCCGAAACAGGGCGTGGCGTTACGGCTTGCCGAGATTTCACCCGCACTGATCGGGTAGCCGGGAAGGCTGCTGCCGTCGCCGTTCACTCCGAACAGCAGGGTGTCGGCAATGAAAAAGATCTCTTCATGGGTATCATCATCCACATCGATCAATACATGCCCGCCCATCGGCCAGGTGTCCGGGAAAGGGGTCCAGGGGGAATGATCAAACTCGAACGGCAGTCGTTCGGCCTGGAGGTTGAAGACAAGCAGACGGGTGCGTTGCTCGGGGTGGGCGACACGAAGGACAACCTCCGGCGCGGCATCACCGGTCACATTGCCCAGACGGGGACCGCTTACGATCAGGCCGTCTTCTTCATACTCCAGGGCAACCGGCCAGCCTGGAAAAAACACACCGTCCTCGTCCCAGACTCCGACAGCCAGGTTGGTAGCGGCCGCGATGATCCGTCCTTCCGCGGGAGTTGCAGTGACGGCTAGGCAGTTTTTTGACCATACACTTCCAACGGGATTGAGGGTGGCGGGCCACCCGGGTCGCATGACAGGTTGCGAACAAACGACAAAAGAGGTTGACAACAAAACGAGTACAGCGCTTCGAATATTTCGCATCACCCCTCCCGTAGTCATTATAATTGTTTTGCTTCTTTTAATGTACTATTGTGGTGATTGTGGTTCAATAACAAACTCCGAGAGAGGGGGATTTCCATGAAGTCCAAACTGTTCACAAGTCTGTTGCTGATCGCGTTCGCCATTCTAGCCCGAATATCTCATGAATGGCGAGATCATTATTTTCTAAATGTTATATTAACAATAAGATAATGTCATGCTATACAGATTTTCTCTGACACAGATTGTGTCCAGGTCAAACTCATCTATTCATTCCCCCTTCGGGGGCGGTCCCAACTGCGTCATCTGCTTTGTTACGAAGGATTCGCGGTATTGCCATACAGCTTTCTCCTTCGCGCCTCGCATCTGACGCAGTTTGAACTCGTGAAATATTCGGGTTAACGATGCAAAGGGCTCTTCTGATGCCGGCAGCGATCGTTTGTCATACCGCATGTGTCTCCCATTCCCGCTCAACGAGGAGAGCGGGACTTTGCGTTTTTTCGGCAATCCGCTCATGGAGAAGCTAGATTAGTACATGGAAACACGTATTTTCCCACCGAGCCGGTAGGAACGCAACAGGAGACCCTCCCATGCACCGCTTGCTACGTCCCGCAGCCCTTGTCGTCTTTCTCCTCGTGGTCGGACTGGGGTTGGTATCGCTCGACCAGGTCGAAGGGCTGCGCCAGGCCGGGTTGACCCAGGACCAGATCCTGAAAAACCTCGTGCCCGTGCCCCCGGAGGCCGGCAACAAGAAGGACGGTCGCAACGAATTCGACTGGTACCGTCTTCGCAACCCGCAAACCGGTGAAGTGCCGCGCGGGATTCGTATCCGTGAACTGCGGTATGCCGACCGGATCGCTTTCAACGAGGCGATCAAGAGCACACCGCCGCGCACCATCAGCACACAGGACTGGAACGAGCGCGGGCCGGTGAACATCGGCGGGCGCACCCGTGCGCTGAAGGTGGACATCACCGATTCCGACCGTATCCTTGCAGGCGGTGTCACCGGCGGCATGTGGCTGTCGGAGGACGCCGGCGATACCTGGACACGCACCACCGGCCGCGGCCAGATCCCGATGGTCGCCTGCGTGGCGCAGGACCCCCGTGACGGGCACACCGACACCTGGTACTACGGTACCGGCGAGTTTACCGGCAGCGGAAGCCGTTCCATCAACAGTCGTGTCCCGAAGTGGGTCGGCAACGGCATCTTCAAGTCCACCGACGGCGGCGAGAGCTGGGAGCTGCTCGAATCGACGATCAGCTCGATTGCCGGCGAGGCGAATCCGTACGATGTGGTCTTTCGTGTAACCGTCGATCCGCTGGACATGGACAACGATGTTGTTCTCGCGGCAGCCTTCGCGGGCGTGTACCGTTCGGAAGACGGCGGAGAGAGCTGGGAGCTGGTGCTCGGCATTCCGGCAGAGCTGCTCGGCAACAATACCGCCTGGACCGATATCGCCACCACTACGGACGGTGTCCATTACGCTACACTCTCCTCCGGCATCAACGGCAACGGCCAGGCGATTTTCCGCTCCACTGACGGCGGCGAAAACTGGACCAACATCACGCCCGATTCGTTCCCGAACACCAACCATCGTATTACCATCGGCATCGCACCCTCCGATGAAACCAAGGTTTTCTTCCTCGCGATGACGCCGGGGTATGGCTTCAACGGCAGTGGTGAATACCACAGCCTCTGGTACCTGGACGATTCCGGTGATGACCCGGTGTGGGAAGAGCGCACCAGCGGCATTCCCGACCTGAGCGACCAGTCCCAGCTCGGTTTCGCCGGACGGTACCGTTCCCAGGGCGGCTATGATATGGTCGTGGCGGTGCATCCCGAAAACATCAACAGCGTCTACATCGGCGGGATCGTGCTGTTCCGTTCGGACAACGGCTTCACGGACGCCAACTCCGACGCCTACTGGATCGGCGGGTACAACCGTCACTATGGCAACCTGCCGTCGGAGAATCCTTACGACATCAACTACCCCGGCAGCCATGCGGACATCCACCAGATCGCGTTCGATCCGAACAATGCCGACATCATGTACTGCTCCCATGACGGCGGCATCAGCAAGACCACAAACAGTCTCGCGATGGATGAAGTGAACAACCCGTTCCCGTGGGAATACATCGAGGGCTACATCACCACGCAGTTCTACTGGATCGGCATCGACCCGCTCGAAGAGGAATCCCCGACGATTGTCGGCGGCATGCAGGACAACGGCACCTGGGTCGGAATGGTGGATGATGCGACCACACCCTGGCAGAACGTCTGGGGCGGAGACGGTATGGCGTGCGCGATCGGCGACGGCGGACAGCCGGGATACCGTGCCTTCTACGCATCCACCCAGTACGGCGGATCGATCATCCAGGGCATCGTCGATGAAAGCGGTGAATTCGTGGATGGCTACTACTGCCAACCGAGCGCAGGCAATTTCCGTTGGTGGATCACGCCGTTCCACCTCGACCCGTCCGACTGGCGTGCCTTTTACATGGCGGATGAGGACAACCTGTGGCGTAACCCGGATGCCGTGGACGATCCGGACGACTGGGAATCGATCCCCGGCACGAACGTCCCCGGCTCACGTTCCATCACCGGCTTCGGCGTCTCCACCGATCCCGAACGCATCATCTACTATGCGAGTGTGGATGTTGCGGAAAGCAATCCCGATCCCACCCAGATTTTCCGCGTGGATAACGCCCTGGGCGGCGCGACTGTGACCGACGTATCCGATCCCGACTTCCCGGGAGGCGGCTGGGTGCACTGCATTGCCGTCGATCCGACCGATGCGGACAAGACGATCGTGGTCTTTACCAACTACGAGGTGCGGTCCCTCTTCTACACCTCTGACGGCGGCACCACCTGGACAGACGTCGGCGGCAACCTCGAGGAGAACCCGGACGGCTCCGGCGACGGACCCTCCTGCTTCTGGGCGGAGATTGTTTACGTTGAAGGACAACCGTTCTATCTCGTCGGTACCACCACCGGCCTCTATTCCAGCCAGGTTCTGGACGGCGAGGATACCGAGTGGGTGCTGGAAGGCGAAGATGTCATCGGCAATACCTGGGTCACAAGCATCGACGCCCGTCAGACAGACGGTTTCGTCGGTATCGGCACCCACGGCAGCGGTGTCTTCTCCGGCACCATCGAGCTGACCGGCGTGGACGGCGGGTCGCAACCGGAACGTCCGTCGGAATTCGCCCTCAGCCCGGCCTTCCCGAACCCGTTCAACGCAAGCACCACCGTCGAGGTCAAACTCCCCGCGACGTCGGACCTGCGTGTCGCGGTCTACAACATGGTGGGGCGTGAAGTCGCACTGCTGGCCGATGGGTCCCGTGAAGCGGGCCGGCACCTGCTGCATTTCCGAGCGGACGGCCTCGCGAGCGGCAGCTACATCATCCGCGCCGAAGCGGACGGTCGCATGCTGACGCAGAAAGCTGTGCTGGTGAAGTGAGCAATAGAATCTCGTCCGGTTGAAGGCCGTGCCGACTTTCCCGCAGGGGAATCCTGAACTTCCGGCAGCCGCAGGATACCGGGCAAGGCGATTGAGGCACGTTTCGACAGGCGGTGTTTATACGTTGCGGTTTTTCGTATAAACACCGCCTGTTTCACGACAACAAGCGCAGCTCCGATATCATGATCCCGGAATCAATAGTCCGGATGTTTCACCAGGCCAAACTGCGTCAAATGCGTGGCGCGAAGGATGATGCTGTAAGGCAATACCGCGAAACCTTCGGAACAAAGCAGATGACGTGCCTGGGACTGCCCGAAGGGTGAATGAATAAAAGAGTTTTCCTCTTTTACTTCAAGGTACAAACCGTCGCCGGGAAGAAGTGACAAATTGGCGAACATCTTCTTGTAAAACCAGTCCTTACCATAGATGGCTTTCCTCACTCATGAAATATTCGGGTTAGCCCGCATATTTCACGAGTTCAAACTGTGTCAGATGTGAGACGCGAAGAATGAAGCTGTATTGCAATACCGCGAATCCTTCGCAACAAAGCAGATGACGCAGTTGGGACCGCCCGAAGGGGGAATGAATAGATGAATTCGCCTTGAACACATTCTGTACCGAAGCAAAACCATATAGCGCGACACTATCATTTTGTTAATATAGTATTTAGAAATGAATATTTTCTTCATTCATGAAATATTCGGGTTAGCTTACGATGCACAATGAGACAGCCATCCCCGGCGACCGGCGCCGGGGATGGCTTGTTTCATTTTCAATCAAATCATCGTACATCAAACCGCCGGCGATCACACCTCCTTGACCGCTTCGATCATCTCCAGGAACGCCTTCTTGCCGTCGGAGAAGAACATCTGCGTATTGTCGTGGGCGAAAAGCGGGTTCGGGATACCTGCGAAGCCGGGGCTCAGCGAACGTTTGATCACCACAACCGAACGCGCCTTGTCCACATCGATGATCGGCATGCCGGCGATCGGGCTGTCCGGGTCTGTGCGTGCGATCGGGTTGACGACATCGTTCGCACCGATCACGATGCAGAGATCGACCGTCTCAAGTTGCGGGTTGATTTCTTCCATCGTCAGCAGCTTCTCATACGGCACATTCGCCTCGGCCAGCAGCACGTTCATGTGCCCCGGCATACGTCCCGCCACCGGATGGATCGCGTAATCGACCTGCGCGCCGAACTTGTCCTCGACGAGGTTGCCGAGGTCGCGGACGGCGTGCTGCGCTTGCGACACCGCCATGCCGTAGCCCGGCACAATCACCACGCGCTGCGCGGTTTCGAGCAGCATCGCGACCTCTTCAGAGGAGGTGGACTTGACGTTCTTGTACACCTCATCCACATCCTGGCTGTCGGATGTCGCGCCCATGGTGCCGAAGAGAACGTTCACCAGGGAGCGGTTCATCGCCTTGCACATGATGTTGGTGAGGATCAAACCGCTCGCGCCGACAAGCGAACCCGAGATGATCAGTACGGAATTGTTGATCACGAAACCGGTCGCCGCAGCGGCCAGGCCGGAGTAGGAGTTCAACAGGGCAATCACTACCGGCATGTCCGCACCGCCGATGGAGAAGGTGAGGATCACACCCAGCACGCCGGCCACCGCCACCATGGTCCAGAAGAGGAACTGGTTGGTCGGATCGGTTACGACCCAGACCGCGAAGGCAATCGCGACCACGGCGGTGAGCCACTTGATCACGTTCATGCCGGGGAAACGGTCCTTCTTCAGCAGCAGGATGCCGGCAATGGCGATGGAAGCGAGAATCATCACCACCATCAGCGGGAGCTGGTCCATCCCGGCGGTCACGGCGTAGTACACGCCCCCGACAATCACCAACAGGCTGAAGGTGTACTTGATCGCCGCCTGCCAGGGGTAGAGTTTCCACTTGACCGCGAGGAATTCGGCGAGCTTGCCGAAGGCGACGTAGGAGCCGAAGAAGGTGACCGAGCCGATGATGCCGGTGGCGACGGTCGCGACCTTCATCTGCATGTTGGCTTCATGGGATTGCACCCCGGCCGCCGCAGCGACGAGAGCAGCCCCGGCGACAAGAATCGACGCTCCGCCGCCGAACCCGTTGAAGAGGCCGACCATTTCCGGCATGGCGGTCATCTTGACACGCAACGCCGCGATCGCGCCGATCAGGGCGCCGACCGCCAGCCCGATGATGATGTAGGTAAAGTCCAGGTGTGTGCTCAACAGCGTCGCGACAATGGCGAGCAGCATGCCGAGCGATCCGACCGCATTGCCACGGGCGGCCGTACGCGGATGCGACATCCACTTCAGGTCGAAGATGAAGAGGATCGCCGCGATCACGTACACAATGTTGACAAATTCTTGGCTTAACATGTGCGGCAACCCCCTATCGTTTACGGAACATGTTCAACATG
>WJJA01000514.1 GCA_014729955.1 bacterium | reverse complement strand
TTCGCAACAAAGCAGATGACGCAGTTGGGACCGCCCGAAGGGGGAATGAATAGATGAGTTTGCCTTGAAAACATTCTGTGCCGAAGCAAAACCATATAGAGCGACACTATCTTTTTGTTAATATAGTATTTAGAAAAGAATTTTTTCTTCATTCATGAAATATTCGGGCTATGCACATACCACCCCCTGCAGTGGGGGGACGGCGGACTCAAATCAACGACACCTGGTGACACAGCCACGCGGTCCCGAACGCTGCCGCGGTGCCGACCGCATAGCCCACCAGCGCCATCAGGATCGCCACCGGCACCAGCCGCTCATCATGGAACGACGCCACAATCGGCGCGGACGCCGCCCCGCCGATATTCGCCGCCGAAGCGATCGCTGCAGTGTGGACGTCCACACGGAACAGTCGTGCCGCAAACAGCAAAAACGCGCCGTGAATGAAGATCCAGATGTAGGCGCCTGCGACGAACGGAATCGCCTGATCGACGAGCCCGGCGATCACGGTCTTCGCGCCCATCCGTGACACAAACAGGTAGACCAGCGCCATCGCCAGCTCATGGCTGCCCGGGATCATGCGTGCCTTGGTAAACGACAATGCGATGCCGAATACCGAGACCAGCAGGATCGAATAGGTGCTGGTGGTGAACACCGGCGGCGCCTGGGGGATCACCGAGGCGATCTGCCCGGCGATCCACGCTCCGCCGAACCCGATCGCGGTCAGGTAGATCAGGTGACGCATCGCCAGCGGCGGTTTCTCAAGCGTCAGCTCTTTGGCCGCCTCCTGCAGCTTGCTCAGGTTCGCTTCAGGCAGACGGGTGAACTTGTGGAACCACTTCGCCATGTTCTTCGACTGCAGCAGGATCGGCAGCCAGATCAGGTAGACCACGTTGTCCGCGACCACCGCCAGGCCGAACTCGGTGCCCGGGGTGTGAATGCCTTCCGCCACCGCCGCCATGTTGCCGGTGCCGCCGATCCAGGAGCCCGCCAGGGTGCCGAAGCCTTTCCACGCTTCCGGCCCGAGCCACCCTTTCACGATGAAGTACCCGATCGGCGCGCCGATCACCACGCCAAGCGTGCCGATCAGCATCACGAAGATCCCCTTGCCGATGACACGGACCGTAGCGCCGACATTCACATCCAGCAGCAGGATAATCAGGAAGACCGGCAGGATGTACTCGCCCATCCAGTCGTACAACGGTGACTTGCCCGGGATCAGACCGGCGTTGCTGAAGATCGCCGGAAACAGGTAGATGAACAGCAACGGCGGGATGAAATGAAAGAGCTTCCAGCCGAACCGTTTCTCGAGCCAGAACCAGAGCCCCGCATTGGCCGCCAGCACGGCAAGCACGCCACCGGTGTTGGTGATCAGGCCGCGTGTCACACCCCCCTCAGCGGCGAAGGCGGGCGCGGCGACAAACAGTCCGAACAGGCTCAGCAGGATGCTCTTGCGGATCATGCGGGCTCCTCCATCGGGTCGACGAATACGACAACAATGGGTAGGAATGTAGAATCCCGTGCAGCGTGAGAAAAGAGAAATCGTCTCGCTTCCACCGATTTTCTGGAATGCCGGACCCGGTTCACGCCCCGAACTGCCGCAGGTGATGGTTGAGGTGCTTGCCCGCCAGGATAGACCACTGCTCGAGCGTCAACGGTCCGAGGAGCGGGTTCGGGACTTCTTTGCCGGGGTCGGTGTTCACCCGTTCGGTGAATTCCTCGACTCGAATCAGAAGCTGTTTGCGCTCCTCTTCCACTTCCCGCAGATCGGCCACTCGCAGTTCCGGGATCGTCGCGACGTTTTTCGGAAAGGTCATCCGTGACAGGATCAACGGTTTCACGATCAGACGAAACAGCCAATTGCTGCGGTCCTTCACCGTCCGCGTTTCGAGCGGAATCTCCATGTAGCGAGTGTTGTGATGGAACATCTCCGCAACGTTCATCCGCCCCCATCTTGGTTGACGGTTGTAAGGGATGGTGACAATACGCTGTTTATATGCATCCTGGGAGTCCATCTTCAGCGGTTCGATCGTCGGCATGTCGGTACCTCCATTGCATCTCCTGCTGTATCATGATAACCATTGAATCCCTGGAGGGGAGGGGTGGAAAGGTGATCGGCGGGGGATGGGGAGGAGAACAATCGGGATGATGAAAACGATGCATAGGAGATGCACAAGATCGGCAGAGTGTGCGAAAAACAGATTTCGATAGGCAATGCCGAGCAAGATTGAAGTGCAGGAGCCTGCCTGGCTCTCGCTGCTCCCAATTGTGATAGCCGACAAACTGAACCGTAATCCAAAACATTTACTTATGAAAATGCTTTTTTTGGGGATTTCAATTAGGAGTTGGGAGGTTCCATGTGTGACAGCAAGCAACTGGTCAACCGCACTCTTTCGATTCAGGCGGTGCTTGTGTACGTGTTTACTTCTATCTTTGTGTTACTCGTTCCGGGATCGAACAGTCCGGCGCAGACCAATGATACTGCGCCCATGGATACCTCAATCGTACCATCGACGGTCGACTCTCAGCCGGATAAGCCGGATGAGGAGTCCCGTCGAGCTGCGCTGGTAATAGAATCGGATACCACACGTTATACCATCACTCGCGGGGTGGATCTGATGATTCACGCTGAGGGTGCAGGCAGGATGCGTGTGGGGAACGATCCCGATCTAACCGATCTTCCCTGGGAGTCCTTTTCCGATCATATATACTGGCAATTGCCCACAGGCCCGGGCACGAAACACGTTTACGCGCAGGTTATGTATGGGATCGGTGACGCATCGGCTGTCTTTTCCGATTCTATCGAACCCGCTCCCATGCAAGCGTCGATCGTGATCAATAACAACGCAGAAACGACCAATACCAGGCAGGTGAACCTGGAAATCATGGCATATGGTGCCACCGAAATGCGGGTAGAAAACAGCATGCCCGAAAGAGAAGATGATCAGTCATGGATCCCCTTCAGGCGATCCCTTGCGTGGGAGCTTCCGCCCGGAACGGGGATGAAAGCTGTCCGGGTACATCTCCGAAATGCGTTCCTGATAGAAGAAACTGTTGAGGACAGTATCCTTGCGGTGGCAGACAAAATCCAACCGACGATAACGATTAACGACGGCGCGGAGGAAACCACCTCCCGCACCGTTCATCTCAGTCTTACGGCAGTCAATGGTCATCAAATGCAACTCTCCAACCAGGAGCCTCCCTCCGGCGATCGTTGGATTCGGTATCGAGAAGAGGTGGGCCGATGGACCCTTCCCGCGGGTGAGGGTACCAAACGTGTCTACATGCGAGTAAGGGATGAGTTTCATAATGAGGTGACCGTGTATGATGAAATAGAACCCGCGCCATTGCGTGCCTCTGTGACCATTAATGAGGATGAGGAGGAAACACCGCGCCGCAGAGTGGATCTGCAATTGAATGCTGAGGGCGCAACCGAGATGCAACTGGCCAATGATGACATTCCCATTGGGGATGATTGGATCCGATATCGATCCATTTATGACAACTGGAAATTGTCAACGGGTGAAGGTGTCAAAACGGTGTACCTGCGGGTTCGCAACGAGTTTCTTATGGAAGAGATCGTGAGTGATTCTATCCTTGCCACTTCCCTGCATCCAACGATCGAGATTGCCGGAGGTGCAGAGCGGACCGCCTCAAGGGTTGTAGGCTTGGATCTTGCCGCAAAAGGTGCTGTAGATATGCGCCTGGCCAACCAGGAACCGGTTTTTAAGGGTGAATGGCAACCTTTTACCGAGTTCATTCCCGAATGGGAATTGGCCCCCGGTCCCGGTCCGAAGATTGTGTATGTAGCCGTCAGAGATGAGTTTCTTATCGAAACCATCGCCAGGGCGGAGATTCATACCATCCCATTGAACCCGTCCCTGACGATTCTACCGGCAAGAAAACAGTATACCAGCGACAGAGAGGTTCGACTG
>WJJA01000513.1 GCA_014729955.1 bacterium | reverse complement strand
TTCGCAACAAAGCAGATGACGCAGTTGGGACCGCCCGAAGGGGGAATGAATAGATGAGTTTGCCTTGAAAACATTCTGTGCCGAAGCAAAACCATATAGCGCGACACTATCTTTTTGTTAATATAGTATTTAGAAAAGAATCTTTACTTCATCCATGAAATATTCGGGTTAGTGATCTCAACCAGCAGCATATCGGCGGGTTGTTGCGACACACAATAGATTCCCGCCGGCCGATACGCTTCCGGCTGCCTGCCGATACGGCGACCTCACGCCCGAGCAGATCGAACATCCGTACCGTCCACTCCCCGCGCTGCGGCAAATCCACAGTCTACCGCATCTGGTCGTTGAATGGGTTCAGCCGGTTGCCGCTCTTCAGGCGGTTTTGCCTCCCCCTTCACAGCATGCTATACTTGTACATTCATTTCCTGACACGGGAGCATGCATGAGCCCGATCGCCGGAGCCGCTCTCCTGCTTGCCACGGGTGTGGTGGTGTTCCTGGTCGCATGGAAACGTCATACGGCGGTCCGTGCACCCTGGAGCTACGCCGCGTCGGCCGGCTTCACCCTGGCGGGACTCTGGTACGGCATCACAGCAAACGCACTGTATTGGCAGTTCATCGTGTTCATGGCCCTGCTGGTGCTGTCGCTCGCGCTCCTGCTGATCGCCGTGGTGCGGGCCGAACGAATAAAAAGCGAAAAGTGAAGAGATCGCGGCAGGTGCCGACGCCTGCCCTACTCGTTTGCGTGGCTCGGGACTTTGTCGTCCTCCGATGTGGTTGCCACGGGTTCCACGTCAGACAGGGCAGGCATTCGGCCCGACGTATGATGCAGACACAGCATTCGATCGATCATTGACACATACATACACAACGTCCCGGGAGGAACAACCGTGCACGATCCACGTCATGACGAACTGGCCAGACTGCTGGTCAACTATTCCACGAGCATCGAAGCGGGCGAAAAGGTTCTGATCGAAAACTACGACTGCCCGGTCGAATTCATTGAAGCGCTGGTGAACGCGGTGTATAACGCCGGCGGCTACCCGGTGGTCGAATCCAAATACGCCCGCGTGATGCGTGCCCTGATCCGCGGCGCGTCGAAGGAGTCGCTTGCGATCATCGCCGACACCGAGCTCTATCGTATGAAGCAGATGGATGCCTTCATCGGCGTACGCGGCTACTACAACGCCAAGGAAATGAGCGACGTTCCCTCCGAGCAGAACGCCATCATGGGCACCGAATGGTTCCAGCCGGTGCACATGAACGAACGTGTCCCGAACACCAAGTGGGTGGTGCTGCGCTACCCGACCCCGCAGATGGCGCAGATGTCGAACATGTCCACCGAAGCTTTCGAAAAGTACTATTTCGATGTCACCGCCGGCGTTGATTACAAGAAGATGTCGGACAACATGGACCCGGCCGCGGAGTTTCTGCGCAATGCCGACCAGGTGCACATCAAGGGCCCCGGCACCGACCTGACCTTCTCCATCAAAGGCATCGGCGCGGTGAAGTGCGACGGTCTTCGCAACATCCCGGACGGAGAAATCTACTCCTGCCCGATCCGCGATTCGGTGAACGGCACCCTTCGCTACAATACGCCCTCAAGTTACCACGGCTTCACATTCACCAACGTCGAATTGCGCTTCGAGAACGGCAAGATCGTGGAAGCATCCGCCAACGACAGCAAGCGTATCAACGAAGTGTTCGACACGGACGAAGGCGCACGGTACATCGGCGAGTTCGCCCTCGGCTGCAACCCGAAGGTGACCAGGCCGATGGACGAGATCCTCTTTGACGAAAAAATCATGGGCAGCTTCCATTTCACCCCGGGCAACGCCTATGACGACACCGACAACGGCAACCGTTCCGCGGTGCACTGGGACCTGGTCTGCATCCAGACCCCGGAGTACGGCGGCGGTGAAATCTGGATGGACGGCGAACTGATCCGTAAAGACGGCCTGTTTGTGCACGACGCGTTCAAGGGCCTGAACCCGGACAACCTCGTGAAGTAGAGCGTCCGGCAGTCTTGCCGGCACCAAACCATTCTTTGCCCAGGCAACCTCGATTCGTCATGATCGAGGTTTTTCATTGCCGGTAAGTTAGACCGGAACAATCAAACGCAGGACTTGACCCCGCTGAAAGACTTGCCGGGGAAGCCCTCGCTCGGAGAAGCACTACAGCCTTTTACCGAGTTTGGATAACCGAACTTCAACCTGTAGGTTGCGGTCTCGAAACGTCCTCCCAAGGTATGCCCGGATCGGGTTGAGGAGGATAGCACTCAGATGCTCACATGCAAAAGAAGGAGTAGTGGTTTTTATGCGACGGTTGTTTCACGGGTTATTGGTAACGGCATTTCTGATCATGGGTTGGACGCTTCCCGCAGACGCGCAAAGGCGTGACAGCTCGAACGTGGACCTGATCGCAAGGTCCTTGCATGCGGGACAGGAGTTCCGCGCGTTTGATGTCCAGGGTTCCCGTGCCTACGCAATCAGCCAGGAAACGGTCTGGATCTTCGACACCAATCCGGATTTCTTTGTCGATCCCATCGATACACTGCATATCGGCGGCAACCTCGCTTCGATCGTCTACAATGACGGCGGTACAGAATTCAGCAACGACCAGTTCATGGTCTATGTCGGTTCCGCAGACGGCCGTTTGTTCTCAATCGATACCGGCGATGATGTCACCGATGAGCTTTCCCTGCTGAACGAACAGATGATCGGCGGGCATTCGCAGGAGCTGTCCCTGGGTACGGATTACCTGATTGTCGGACAGAACAGCAGCATTCGGATGTTCGACTGGACCACGGACCCGGAAGCACCGGCGGAATTGGGCGACTTCAGCACGTTTGCGCTGATCGACATGTACTATGACGGAACCAACAACATCTACTACACCGGCTATCCGGGTCCGCTCCACTTCCGCTCGATCAGCGACCCGGAAAACCCCGGCGAAGAATACACGCTTGAGGGGTACGGTGCCACACGCATGCACTACGACACCAACTGGGCCGTGGCGGACAGCAATATGTTCCGCATCTTCGAGTCGATCAATGAATTTGCAACCCCGATCGACAGCGGTGAAACAGAAGGTGTCATCAATGACGTTTCAGTGTGGGCGCCGAACGATCCCACGATTTACATGACGCTGCATGATGACGGCTTCGCCTACTGGCAGGATCATTCCGGTCTCTGGGAAGACTTCCGCCTGTCCGGGTACTACAACCTCTCCATTCCGATGCACCAGGTGGAACGGATTGACGACTACAACCCACTTGTGATGGTGGCGGCCTACGAAGAGATGATGATTTTCGAACACACCGAAGGACTGGTGGATGTCGAGGAGGAAGGTGAAAATCCGGCGACGCCGTCCGACTACGCCCTTTCATCCGTGTATCCCAACCCGTTTAATCCAACCCTGCACGCAGTGGTTGAACTGCCGAACAGCGCGGACCTGGAAGTCGCGCTCTACAACATTGAAGGCCGTCGTGTCGCGGATCTGGTGGATACGCGCTTGCAGGCCGGTTCCCACCGTTTCACCTTCAACGGCGACGGTCTGGCGAGCGGCATCTACCTCCTGCGCGCCGTGGTACCCGGACAGTTGAACCAGGCGCGCCGTGTAGTTTACATGAAGTAAGCAAAAAAACAGGGACAGATAACGAAGAAACGTTTGCAAGTTCCCGCCCGACCGGCGTTCGGGGACCTGTTCTCCGGGGCCGGTAAGGTTGCGCGGCAGTTCATCGATATCCCCCGACGATGAATTGTCGCGTGTTTTTTTGGCGTGGATTGAGACGAGAATTGTGTCGGCCGACCGTTGGTATAGCCCGGATATTTCACGAATTCAAAGTGCGTCAGATGCGAGGCGCGAAGGATGAAGCTGTATGGCAACACCGCGAATCCTTCGGAACAAAGCAGATGACGTGCCTGGGACTGCCCGAAGGGTGAATGAATCAATGAGTTTTCCTCTTTTACTTCAAGGTACAAACCGTCGCCGGGAAGAAGTGACAAATTGGGGAACCTCTTCTTGTAGAACCAGTCCTTACCATAGATGACTTTCCTCATTCATGAACTATTCGGGATGGGTCGAGTTGTTTCCTCAAGCGCGCTGCTGCAGGTGTGGTACAGTCGTAGCACGTGACCTTAATCGGCACGCGGTCCGCGATGCAATCCCCCGCCCTGCACGAGGACAACCCCGCCCGTTGCAATGAACAGACCGAGGATATCGGTCAGCAGAAGAGTATCTCCGAACGCAATCCATGCCATCAGCATGGTGACCGGCGGACCGAGGTAGAACAAACCCGCCACACGGGTGGCATCCATTCGCTCGATCAGCATCCACATGAAGGTATAGGAAGCGAGGGATACGACAAGTGTCAACCATGTCATGGCGGCGATGAACGGCGGCGTCCAGTCGGTTTGCAGTTGTTCGAGGAACAAAGCCGGCACGGCCACACCCAGACATGTTGCCGTCACCTGGAAAAACATCTGCAGATCCATGGGGATCGGCGTCCTCTCGGTCTGCAGCTCCCGTCGCCGTTGCAGGAGGCTCGCTATGGTGATTGCGACGACCGAAACGAACGGCACGAGGTATCCGAATGCCGAAACCCCGTCACGTACATTCAGACGGGCACCCACCGCCGTGGCAACACCCGCGAATCCGATCAGCAGCCCGATCCATTGTCTCAGCGTGGTGCGTTCACCCGTCGCCATCCCGGAAAAAACCCCGGTGGTCAGCGGTTGCAGCGCGACGACCAACGCTACAATGCCGGCCGGAACCCCTTCATCGAGCGCAAGCAGAACGCACGAGAGCCAGACACCGTGCGAGAGAAACCCGACCAGTGCCGCGTGACCGGTCGCTCCCCATCCCGGCATGGACAAGCGCCCGCGGAGAAGCAGATACACAAGCAGCAGGCCCGTCAGCGCGAAGTAACGCCAGAAAAGGATGGTGAACGGCCCCGCGAAGGGCAGGCCGTATTCTGCCCCGATGAAGCCTGAATTCCAGGTCAGCACAAATATCGCTGCCAACCCGATCGTTCTGAGGGATGTCTGCGCCTGGTC
>WJJA01000512.1 GCA_014729955.1 bacterium | reverse complement strand
TTATGCCGCGCTTGGAACCGGCTGGAAACAGCAGGGAAACTGGAAGTCGCTCTATCCGTGGGGGGCGGGCGAACGAAACTGGGAGCAGGCCGGGTACCTGCTGCCTTTCCGACCGTTTCAGCCGGCCACGCAGCAGCAGGACAGCACTGCCGCCGACAGTGCCGGGAACCGGGGACCTGTCGAACCCCCCGATTCACCCACCGATGGTGAAATCACTCGCATTCCCGTTTGCGGGGCGGTAGCACGGCATCCGTCCGGCAACAGCCTGACCGGCCTGTCCGACATGGTCGGCAACGTCGCGGAATGGACGCTCAGCAGCCGAGCCTTCGCATCGGGCGAACGCCAATACACCCTTTACTCCATCAAAGGGGGGTGCTTCATCGATCCGTTGGAGAACTGTCAACTCGGCAAAAGAGCATGGCGCGATCCTCGTGAGGCGCTTCAGACCATCGGGTTTCGTTGCATCGTACGCAAGGAGGAGAGTGGTCAATGAAATGGTTTGTTCTGCTCGCACTGACGGTATTCTTGCCCTTTACCGCTGCTGCCGGTCCCGGTGAGAAGACGGATCGAAAGGCCCCCGAACTCGACTTCGAGATCCTCTCGGGCCATGAGATCCTGTGTACTTGGGAAGAGTATCCCGGCGAACTGTATCTCGAGCGACGCCTTCGCGATGAGGACTATTTCAGAGTGATTGCAGCGATTCCTCCCGGCCGTACCGAGTACCGGGATGCACAGCTCGAACCTTACCGGGAGTATGTCTACCGCCTCCGTGACACACGTTCAGATCAATTGGAGGAATTCGGCACTCCCGGCCTGGTCACCATTGACATACCGGCTCCCGACTCGCTTCACATGGAACGGGTGGGAATCGATTCCATTCTGGTTTCCATTGATAAGGTCGACCCGTTCTGGGGTGATGTGGTGCTCCAGCAAACCATCGGCGGTTGGTATCGGGACATCAGAACCGTTTCAACATCCCGGGAAGTCGCCATTGGACGTGTCAAAGCGGAAAAAATCCACGATTTCCGCGCATTCTACCAGGGCACAAGGAACAGGGGACACGCTTCTGAACGAATGAGGGTACATCTCTCGTTTCCGGCTCCGAAAAACGTCCGGTTTCAAGCGCTGAACGATCACTCCGCTGAAATCCGCTGGACCAATCCGCTCCCGTACCCCTGTCGTGTCGAGATTGAAAAGGCGGAAGGTGCGAACGTCGATACCATTCGCGTCGCGTCCATGGACTCCCTCTGGGTGGACACCGACATCGAGTACAGCCGACTGACCTTCTACAGGGTCCGTTTTGTGCACAATGAAAGCGTCAGCCGATTCAGTGAATCCATTTCCATCAAGCTCGAAATCATGCCGATTCAGGACCTCGAGATCGATCCCGTACAGGATCTGTTTGCGCGGTTGAGTTGGACCGATTACGCACCCATCGGGGAACACTACCAGGTGCTGCGCAGCATGAATGAGGGAGACTTTGTTCCCGTCGCCGAGGTGCCGATTGACAGCACATCTTTCGTGGACACTCTCCTCGCACGCGGTGAACACATCGCCTATCAGATCGTCACAGTCGGGTCGGACGGCAAGGAAGTGAAATCTGCCGTGGTCGAACAGTTCATACCGAAACTGGATCAGGGCATGTGCTTCTGCACCTCGCCTTCACCGGACGACTCTGCTTCGAATGCGGAAGCGTTTCACATCGACCGCTACGAAGTGCTGGTCGAGGAATATGTGGAATTCTGCGAGGATACCGACCGGGAGTTCCCGCGTGACCCCGGGTTCCAGGGCTATCCCTACTTCTGGCGTATGGCAGACCGCTTTCCGGCCGTCAACGTCAGTTGGAAAGAGGCTGTTGCCTTCTGCAACTGGCGCAGCGCAAGGCGAGGTCTTGAACCCGCCTATGACGAGGACGGGAATCTCATCGAAGGTAGCAATGGCTACCGATTGATCAACCGACGTGTCTTCACCAGCCTGGTTCTCGCGGACACCACCATGAAATACCAGGCCAACTTCGGCGGCGATTGGGATCAGTATGCGCTTCCTCTGCTCGCGGGAGAGGAACAGACACCGCACTCTACACCCGCGAACCTGCTCGGGAACGTGTGGGAGTGGGTCGAAGACAACAGTCCGACCGGCGGCCGCATGATCCTGGGCGGCAGCTTCGCCACACCGGCCGATCTCGCGGGTCCGCTGCCGCAGTACAGCTACCCCGAACGCTGGGCGAGCCCGCGTATCGGCTTCCGCACCATGCTCCCGGCGACCTCACCGGCGGAAATACAATCCGCACAAGGTGATATGGAAGATTCCGATCTGAACACTGGACCGACAACGGCAGCGGAAGAAGGAACCGATCCGCATGAATCATTGGAATCAATCCCTGAAGAGCTTTCCGTCGGAGAAGCTCCGTCGCAACAGAATGTCCGGCAAGGTCAGGTAATCGACCAACCCGACTCAGAGCCGGAGCAGCCATGAAGACTCACATACCATCATTGTGTGCTGTCATCATGGCATGTCTTGTCGGCGGCTCGAATGCTCAAACCGAGATTTCCGGTTCTCTTTCGGGTGTACTCGTAGCCGGCGAGTACCGAATGGTCGGCAATTGCCGTGTCGAAAACGGCAATCGATTAACGATCGAAGCGGGAGCGATCATCTCATCCGCCGGTCCGTATCGCTTCGATGTGTTCGGCACACTTGAAGCGACGGGCACTCAGTCTGATACCGTAAGATTTCAACGCGAAGCGCAGACCGCACGCTGGTTCGGCATTTCATTCGAATCCAGTTCGGAAGACAATCTGATTCAGTTCACAGACGTGTCCGGTTGTACAACTTCCGCACTGGCTGTAACCGGTTCCGAGCTGATTGTACAGGACTGCCTGATCCATGAAAACCTTGCTGTCACAGGTGCCGGCCTTGCCGTCAATCGTGAGTCGACGGTTCAATTGGAACGTACGGCATTCCATCAAAATGACGCTGCCGAAAACGGTGGTGCTGTTTGGGCGCAAAATAGCGCCGTTGAAGCTGTCGACTGTCGTTTCATGGATAATGCAGCACCGCTCGGAGGTGCGCTGTACACCGTCGGCGGGGTACTGACTGTACAAAACTGTCTTTTCATTGGTAACAGTGCCGCAGAAAACGGGGGCGCCCTGTTCACCATCAACATGGATTCCTCGTCCGTCCGGGCAACGATGTTTGAATCCAACTCAGCAGGTGAAGGCGGCGCAATCTACAGCAGTGGATTCGGCCTTCATGATCTGAGCGGTTGCACCTTCAGCGGCAACCAGGCACGAAGAGCGTCTGCGGTTTCGTTCCGACGCAATGATCTCACGGTAGACCAGTGCCTGTTCACCGCAAATGATGCGGGTGATGCCGGGACTGTCGAAATCTGGAACAACAGCCGTGTAAGGTTTCAGCACAGCGACTTCGAGGCGAATGAAGCGGACTCCACCGGTGGTGCATTCGAAATCATCAGCGGGAAAGCGGACCTGTTCGGTTGCGGGTTAACCGACAATCAGGCGCTGCACGGAGGCGCAATCAATGTCCTCAACGGCGACTTGACCCTCGACAGCTGCCGTGTCGAGAACAACACTGCGGATTCCAGCGGCGCTGCGGTTCGTCTCATGGCCAATGCATCCGCTACCTGCACCCGGACACGTTTTGCCGAGAATACCGCCCGAACGGGAGGAGCGGTGAATGTCGGCGGTCGTTCGGATTGGGAAGCGTTTGCTTCCCACTTCACGGACAACGAAGCCAACGCGGCCGGCGGTGCTTTGATGGTGCTGGATGACGCTTCCGTGTTGCTGGATTCATGCACCTTTTCGAACAATACCGCTCCCCTCGGCGGGGCGGTGTATGCATACCTGGCGGAACTTGAAGCGTCAGGCTGCCGTTTTGAGTCCAACCAGGCCGACCAGGCGGGTGGAGCGCTGTATGCCGGGTATCACACTCCGCGATTCGAGCGCACCATCTTTGCGTCGAACCAGGCCCCGGCCGGAGGGGCGATCTATTCCCTCTACGCCGATCCACGGCTGGAGCACTGCACCTTGTGGGGTAACGGCGCCTCGGATGCCGGCTCAGCTCTGTACGCGGCCCATTCCGAACCGCGCCTGGTCAACTCTATTGTGGCCGGCCATGCCGACACCGCCCTGGTGTTCGACTATTCGCCCTACGGCGTCCTGAGCTACTGCACGGTAGGCAACAACGGCGGACGCGATTTCGGCGGTGGGGTACCGAACGACCTTGGTGTACCCTTCACAATCAATGCCAACGGCGATTCCACCGATGCTTACTTCAACCTGATGAGTGACCCGCTGCTCAACGCTCCAGGCACCGGCGATTTCGCGCTCACCGCAGACTCGCCCTGCATCGACGCGGGTGCCGGCTGGTTCCCCCTCGATCCCGACAGCACCCTGCCCGATATCGGTGCCCTCTGGTTTGAAGGGGAAGGTATGGCGTCCTTGGAAGAGTGGGACAATGCACAACCTCTGGAGAGCAGGATCGAAAGCGCTTATCCCAACCCGTTTAACAGCCAGGTTCGGGTGAACTATAGCGTGCATCGTGAACAGGCCATCCGCATTCATATCGTGAATGTGCTCGGGCAAACCATCGAGACGATAGTGAACCACCGGCATGCGCCCGGTCACTATTTCCATGTCTGGCGTGCAAAACATCAGGGTTCCGGAGTGTATTTCGTCGTTCTGGAATCGGATAAGATCAAACACACACACAAGCTGCTTCTTGTTCGCTGATTAACGGTTGCTTATTCCTTTGTGGAGGATGAAATGAGGATAGCTAAAATTTTTTCATTTATCACTGTTCTATCTGTATGTTTACTATTATACCCTGCGATTAGCGCATATGCACAGCAAAGGAATACGGTTGAATCTGGTACTAGCCTAATTAGAAACAAGGACGAAGCATGGAACAAATGGGTTACTGTAGAAGAGAAAGAGATATCTGACTATTTGCAAGGTTTATATGATGCATTAGAGAATCATAGCAGCGATGATACTGTACTTAATTCAAAAATAGATAGCACTATGGTTGTAATTAATGATTTTATGGTATATTCTGACGACAGAAATGTGTTCAATGAGTTTATCGGAAAACTAAATGATATTCATGATTATCAAGAAAGAATTGCGATTAATTCAAGCAGGGTGTCTGCTGACGGTGAGGCTCAGACAATAGAAAGAAGGGAATTGATCGAAAATCGTGAACTAGATGATTATCATATGTGTGAGTCATATTACTCAATATCAGTATACAAGGTAGGTTTTTGGACGTATTTTGAAGATGATGATGATGTTATTGCTGGAGACAACTGGATACAAACGAAATGGCGAGGATATTCACATTTTGATATTAGTAGCATACCAGAGAACGCGACAATTAATGAGGTTAACATATGGCTTTATGTCTATGAGCAGGGCGATAATGATCATGATCTCGATGTTTATGCGCTTCCGTCAAATCCTGGCGGAGGATCAAGCGCAGATGTTTGGGATGCAATCGTGCAAGGAAGTATTGTCGCAAACAATGATGATGCATATCGGGGTACTGGTAACATGATTATACCACTTAACTATAATGCTATTAATATCATACAAAGTAAGGTTGATGACGGAGAGAATGACGTATATTTTGGGTTTCGAGAAGACGGTGATAATGATACGAAAGGAAACGCATATGGTTATGCTGACGGTGATAGCTATAAGCCTTTGCTTGTAGTCTACTATGACGTTCCTCAACCGGATATTACATTTTCCGTTAGCGGTATGCCGACAGGTACAGTTTCTGAGAATGGTGACGGCATGTGGATAAGCATAAACTCTTCTCCGTCTACAGGCCACAGTTGGAGTGTGAGTGAATCAAGCAACTGGATTAGTTTCTCTGAAACAAACGGCTATACGAACGATAATACCTATCTGACAATTAGCCAGAATAGTACCTACAGCCAAAGAAGAGGAAATATAACATTCTATTGCGATGAAGCAGAGGTAAGCTCTCAAAGTTTCCAAATCACTCAGGCAGGAGAACCTCAACCGGATATCGGCAATGTAAGTAGACCAATCATTGAGGGAAGCACCATATCCAGTATTGCGTATGGTTCAGGATACCGTGTCACATGGAATTCGCAGAATGTAAGCCGAGTTGATATAGATATTGTTCGTTCCAATGGCACGGTATATTACAGCATTGCGGATAATCTAAATGATGATGGAGATCATTCATGGACAATGCCCAGTCGTCCCGGTGCAGAAAGCAGTTTAAGGATTCGTGTAAGCGACAATAATTCCAGTGAGGCATCCTACAGTGATTATTTTTCTGCCGGACCTCCATCCTTCAGCTTTGAAGAACCGGACGGAGGTGAAGACTATCAAACGGGAGAGAGGTATGATATCGAATGGGTCAAACGTCGGGGAGACGAAAACGAAGTAGACCTGTATTTAAGCCGAAATGGAGGCAACTCCTGGTCTGAGATACAGGAAGAAGTCGGTCAAGGATCGGCACATTCGACAAACTGCGATTTTAGTTGGTACGTTAACGCTGAACCGACCGATAATGCTCGCATTAAGATTGTAAGTACGTATAATAGCAGCTACTACGAGATTTCAAATCAGTTCTCTATTGTGCCGCCGCCTCCGGAATTGGTTTGGGAACCCAATGCGCTGTCCTTCTCCACACCCTTGGAAATGGGCCAAAGTGAAACAAGAACAATCACATTACAAAATACCGGTGGATCCGCGGCGTACATATCGGATGTGACTTCAAGCAGTGACGATTTCACGTTGATCAATCCGAGAATCCAGTATGATTTGCAGCAAGGTCAATCCCAGGCTTACACAATTCAGTTCTCACCCTCAATGAGTGGCAACCGTTATGGAACCCTTCGGGCACATTCGCCGTCCGGTGATGAAACCGCAAGCATGAGCGGGATCGGTCTTGAGGGACCAAATTTTGCCTGGCAACCGACCTTCCATGATTTCGGAAGCATTCCGGTCGGCGAAGCATCGGAATCGTTCACTGTTCAACTGAAAAATATCGGTGAAACAGCAGGAGAAGTGAGTCATTTGGCGGTTTCCGGTCCGTTCAGTATCAGTC
>WJJA01000511.1 GCA_014729955.1 bacterium | reverse complement strand
TTCGCAACAAAGCAGATGACGCAGTTGGGACCGCCCGAAGGGGGAATGAATAGATGAGTTTGCCTTGAAAACATTCTGTGCCGAAGCAAAACCATATAGCGCGACACTATCTTTTTGTTAATATAGTATTTAGAAAAGAATTTTTTCTTCATTCATGAAATATTCGGGCTAAACCGGTAGAAACTTACGCCCGGCCCTTCCTGGCGAGGATCTCCATCACCTTGCCTGCAAGGGCCTCCACACGAAGAGGTTTTTGCAGAAAATCGATACCTTCATCAAGGATGCCGTGGTGAGAGATGACATTCTGGGAATAGCCGGACATGTAGAGCACCTTCAGCTCGGGGAAAATCTCCAGCAGTTGATGATACAGTTCCTGCCCGTTCATGCCGGGCATGATGATATCTGTCACAAGCAGGTCGAATTTCACCGACACCCGTCGCGCGAGGGATAACGCTTCCTCCCCGTGTTCAGCGGTACGAACCGTGTATCCGTATTGCTTCAGGATGCGCGATGCTATCTCCCGCACCTGCGGTTGATCCTCCACCACCAGGATGGTTCCCTGTCCGTGGAGAACCTCATCTTTCGCATGGCGGATGAGCGGGGAAACGGTCTCTGTTTCCACAACAGGCAGATAGACACGGAACGTGCTGCCTTTGCCAAGTTCGCTGTAAGCACGCACATGACCGTCGTGCTGCTTCACAATCCCGTGGACCGTAGACAGCCCCAACCCGGTGCCTTTACCGGTTTCCTTGGTGGTAAAGAACGGGTCGAACGCCCGTTGCCGTGTAGCCTCATCCATTCCGATCCCGGTGTCGCTGACATCCAGCACAGCATACCAGCCCGGATGTACTTCCGGATGGAGCGCGGCATACCCCGTATCCAACTCGGACATGTCGGTGCTGATCGAGATTGTGCCGCCTTCCGGCATGGCATCCTGTGCATTCACGACGAGGTTCAGCAGGATCTGTTCAACTTGCGAAACATCCACACGGACCGGTACCGAGCCGCCACCCAGGTGGAATTCAAGCTGAATATTCTCTCGGATGGTGCGAACGAGGACCTCACGGAAGTTTTTCACGAGACCTGGCAACTCAACCGTCTTCAGGTCCAGCACCTGCTTTCGGCTGAAAGCCAGCAGCTTGCGTGTCAGTTCGCTCGCGCGTTCGGCTGTGTCACGAATTTCGCGCATGTCCTGGTAGAGATCCTCTTCGGGATCCAGCTCGAGCATCGACAGTTCGCTGTTGCCGATGATCGGGGTGAGGAGATTGTTGAAGTCATGGGCGATCCCGCCGGCGAGACGGCCGATCGATTCGATCTTCTGTGCCTGGCGCAGTTGCTCTTCCAGGGATCGCTGCTCGGTAATGTCGCGTAAATGCCCGAGAATAGCCGTATCGTCACGATAGTTGATCACCGTCACCGATGTTTGCACAAGCCTTGGCTCACCATGGGACGGCAACAGTGTGAACTCATACATGTCCGACAGCGTTTCTCCCGTTTCACGCTGCCGAAGGCGCTCTTCAATCAGATCCCGATCATCAGGTGTGACGAGCGATAGAAAGTCGAATTCCGGCGACCGTACTTCCTCTACGGTCATGCCGGTTAATTCACAAAACCTGCGATTGACCAGGTCAAACCGCCTGTTGTAGAGAATATAGATCGCGTCATTGGATTGCTCGATCACGGACCGGAACAGGGCTTCGCTTTCTTTCAGAGCTTCTTCCGCCATTTTCCTTTCGGTAATGTCTTCGTAGGTACCAAGGATGCCGATCACGTTTCCCCCTTCATCATGAAGCGGGATTTTATTCGTGTCGAGCCAGGCCTGCTTGCCGTCCGCCTGGAATTGTGGTTCAATGATATGAAATTCCGTTTGATTCTTTTCCATCACACGCTTGTCGACTTCAATGAAGAAATCCGCCTCCTCACGTTTCCAGGCGAGGTCATGGTCTGTCTTGCCGATGATGTCTTCCGGCGACCGGACACCGGCGGCTCGTGCGAAATTGGCATTGCATCCGAGGTAGCGGGATTCACGATCTTTCCAGAAGATGAACTGAGGGATATTGTCCATCACCAATTGAAGGAATTTTCGGCTTTCCTGCAGCTCACGTTCTGCCCTTTTCTGTTCGCTGATGTCACGGACAATCGCCTGCAGGTAGACCTCACCGTCCAGCTCGAGTTGATTCAGGGAAACATCTGCATCGAAGAGTGTGCCGTCTGAGGCTTTGTGCAACCAGTAGAATTCCTGCGGGATGCCGTTCTGTGCAGCCTCCACAACGTCTCGTGCCGCCGATTCCGAGTCCCGTCCATCAGGCTGCAACTCGGGCGAAATCATCCACGGATACTGTCCGACGATGTCTTCGGCAGTGTTCAGCCCGAACATCTTCACCGCGGATTGGTTGCAGGCGAGAAACTTTCCGCCTTTCATCAGGAAAATGGCATCATGAGCCGTTTCGAAGAGAGTACGGTACTTCTCTTCATTTTCCCGCAACGCCTCTTCCGCCTGCTTCCGTTCGGTAACATCGACGAACACCGTTTGCGAGGCAGGCTTTCCGTCATACTCGAACCGGCTGCTGAAGATGTCGACCGTACGTACCTCGCCGTCCTTCCTGACAATCCTGTATTCCGTCTTCGCCGGGACTTCTTCACCGCTCAATCGTTCGCGGAAATTCGTGAAAAACCGTTCTCGATCTTCCGCATGAATCAATTCGACAATCCTGTCAGGCCCCATGGAGGTCAGTTCATCGCAAGTATACCCGGAAAGCGATTCCATGTAACGGCTGGCGAATACCAGGCGGACGGGATCGGCCTGGGCGATGACGGTCCCGTGCAGGGAGTTCTCCACCAGCAGACGGTACTTTTCCTCACTTATATGGAGGGCTTCCTGCACCCGACGCTCTTCCGTCACGTCGCGTCCGGTAGCCAGCAGCGCAACCTGTGATCCAATTTCCACACGGCTGAGATGAACATCTATCACACTCATTTCACCGTCTGAGCGGGTGCAATGCCACAGGAAACGATGCGGTTCGCCCGCATACGCTTTCGACCAGATCTCAATCTGCAGCGTTTCGCTGGAAACCCCGTCCGCTTGTTGATCGGGCGAGAAATCAGAGGGTCGTTTGCCGATCAGATCCGTTTTGCTGTACCCGAGAATGGCAGCGGCGGATTGGTTGCAATCAATGATTGTGTCACGGATCAGGAGAATTCCCTCACGGGATTGGTCAAACAATGAGCGGAACTTGGTTTCGCTGATCTTAAGCTGTTCCCGTATCGCATATTCATCTGTAACATCCCGGAAGACCAGCACGACACCGCGGATTTCTCCGTCCTCGGCACGGATCGGCGCAGCAGAATCGGAAATCTGGTACTCGGATCCGGACTTGGAAAGCAGGCGTGTATGATTGGCCAGGCCGACAACCTTACCGCGCTCAATCACGTTGGCGACAGGATTCTCGGCAGGTTCACCGGTGCGGGCGTTCACAATATGGAACACTTCCGCAATCGGTTTCTTCAGGGCATCCTCAGCCGAATAACCGGTAAGGGATTCCGCGACCGGGTTCATCCATGTGACCAGCCCGTCACGATCCGTCGCGATCACCGCGTCTCCGATCGAACGGAGTGTGATGCGCAGATTCTCTTTGCTGTCACGTAACGCGGCAGTAATC
>WJJA01000068.1 GCA_014729955.1 bacterium | reverse complement strand
GTCGACGATAAAGGTAAATTGCTCGGTATCATTACGGACGGCGATATTCGGCGTGCTATGATTGAAATCGACGACATACGCACTCACTCTGCGGAAACGATCATGACACAGAATCCGATTCAGGCATTCCCGACCCACACATTGCAGGAGGCTGTCAAACTGATGGAAGAACGTTCTTCGCAGATCAGTGTTCTGCCTGTGGTCGATCCAGCGGACGATACATGCCTCGGCTTGATCCGACTGCACGATATTTATCAGCCGCATCTCGTCTGAGGGAGGAGAGCCCCGATGTCCATCCAAACCGTGACGCTGACAGAAACCATCACTATGGGCGAGGAGCTACCGGTCCTGTTCGCCGGACCGTGCGTGGTTGAGTCGGAAGACAATGCCCTGCAGATCGCAACCCGTGTCAAGGAAATCTGCGACAGTCTGGGGATACCTTATGTCTTCAAGGCATCCTATGACAAAGCCAACAGGACATCAATTCATTCGTTCCGGTCGATCGGAATTGAACAATCCCTCGAGGTACTCAATCAAGTGAAGTCCACCCTCGGTCTTCCGATCCTGACGGATGTACATGACGTCACACAAACGGGTCCTGTGGCCGAAGTCGCCGATGTTCTGCAAATCCCGGCCTTTTTATGCCGACAGACCGACCTGCTGGTTGCAGCGGGCAAAACGGGTAGAGCCGTGAATATCAAGAAAGGACAGTTTCTCGCGCCGGATGACATCCAATACGCAATAGACAAGGTGCGATCGACGGGAAACGAACGTGTCTTTGTGACAGAACGCGGTTTCAGTTTCGGCTATCATAACCTCGTGGTGGATATGCGGGCTCTGCCGATGATGAGGAGGTATGCGCCGGTGGTGTTCGATGCGACTCATAGCGTGCAGCTGCCCGGCGGTCAAAGTGGTCAGAGCGGCGGTCAGCGTGAATTCGCATCTGTGCTGGCTCGAGCTGCGGCAGCCGCAGGTGTGGACGGTTTCTTTATCGAAACCCACCCGGATCCCGCAAATGCGTTCAGCGACGGCAGCAACATGATCCCGCTTCAGGATGTGGAAACCGTGCTGCGCAGCCTGATCGACATACACCTTGCAGCCCGCCCCTACACACAACGAAGGGACTGATGGGTGGGGGATTGATCTCCCACGGCCGGCTTTTGAGTAAAAACAGGCGGGCATAAACCCACCTGTTGGAAAGACTGCATATCTTGAAACGAAACGTCAGTTCCCGCTTTTCTTCTTCTGTACCTTGTCTTTCAGATTGCGAAGTTTCTCTTCCGCTTCTTTCCGCTCTTCACGAATCTTGTCCAGTTCGATCTCCATGTACTCGATGTCTTCACGGATCGAACCACCCCAGTCGTAAAGGGCACCACGGTTGACGCTACCGTAGGCTCCGGGGGGAGGATATCCGCCGCGTCCCTGCTGACCACCGCGGAATCCTCCGAATCCCCCGCCGCTGCCATAACCGGCATAGCCCGCCGCAGGGCGATACGAAACCTGATAGTTCAGACGCCAGGTCGGGAGGTTCGAAAATCCGCGGTCAAGAAACATCGGATCGCCATATTCGAATTCATCCTCATACACCTTGAAGTCCACTCCGAAGGTGAAAGCCCAGTTCGGCATGAATTCCCAGGAGAACGAGGAGGTGACATACGCGTTATTCTCCTGTGAATTCACCTCATAGATCATATCCGGATAGTTGTTATAGTAAATGGCCCTTCCTTCCAGCCAATAGCTCCAGCCTTCAAAGACACTACCCAAACCTGACATGGGGATGTAAAACCCCCACAACGCACGGAGAGCGTCCGTAGACTCCGTGATACTGTTCCCGTCGTTAAAATTGATGTAGCCGAAGTTGTAATGGAACTGGAACGAATTATCCGGTTCATCCATGTTGCGGTAATAACTGAACAAGAGGTTCAACTGGCCGGTTGTACCCCAGCTGTCATAGAGGGTGCTCAATGCGCGATTGTAGTAATCGCCGGCTTTGTATTTCACGGTTCCCTGCAGACCGAAGAGGATCGGAAGGTCACCGAATAGCCTTTGGTTGCCCCATTTCCAGCGGAGGTACAGGTCATTCAAAACAGGCGTCTCGCCGCCTATCTGTCCCATTTCAGCATTGATTCCGCCAATGTAATCCTGGTACAGTACACCCGTGGCTTCCAGCTCAAAGTTGTAGCCGATACCATAATTGAGGCCCGAGGCAATCGTTACATTGGATTCCATTCCCGTCCCCGGATCAACGAGGTAAGCATCGCTGTAGCTCTGAACCGACCATCCCCCGTTGAGATAAGACCGGGCCGAAGTGACATGTTGCAGGCCGTAGCCGCCATTGTATTCCTCCGACTGCGCCTGCGGAATCGCCAGAACGACTCCAAGCAGAACGATAACAGGCAAAGAAAAACGGCGAATGTTTGCTGTCATGGTATACTCCGGCGGTTAGTGCAAAGCACTCGATGAATCATGCAATCGTGACTGAAAGTACGTCATCGACAAAAGTATAAGCAACCGGGAATCCGGGCACAAATCAAAAATCAGGAGCAATCAATATGCTCTGAGAAGCAGGAGATTGACACCCTTTCCCAACAGTTCCTGCTTTGTAAATGAAGTTACAACCCAACCGCACTTCTGTTGATCAAGATCACACGGAGAGGTTGACGAGAATCACATGCGACTCGCCCCGCTCGATCCGGCGACCTGCTCCCCTGAAGCTGCCTGCAAAAGCAGTCTTAGTATTGCAGCCTTCCGGGCAACTACAACAGGACTACTTTGTCATAGCCCATCGCCGGATGATCGCGAAGCGTATTGCGTGTATCGAACACAAGCTTGGAATGCTCGACAACCAGGTCGTAATCCACATTCTTCCGGTGATTGGTCGTGATGATCACCAGATCCTGCTCCTGAAGAACTTCAGCCGTCAGGTCCACGGAATAGACAAGTCCCGTGCCATCGAGCTTTACCTTCGGGCAATAGGGATCGTGATACGTCACATCCGCACCTCTTGCACGAAGCAGGCTGAACACATCCAGCGCCGGCGATTCACGCAAATCGTCGATATCATTCTTATACGCCAAACCAAGCAACAGGATTTTGGAGTTTCGTACCGGCTTCGCATGATCATTCAGCAGTGTCGACGCACGTGAGACAACCCACTCGGGCATCTTGGTATTAATATCCGTCGCGAGATCGATGAAGCGCGTCTTGTATTCCAAAGAACGCATTTTCCATGCAAGATAACTCGGATCGACCGGTATGCAGTGTCCGCCAAGACCCGGACCGGGATAGAACGGCATAAACCCGAATGGCTTTGTCGCTGCTGCATCAATGATTTCCCATACATTCACTTGAAGCAGGTTGCAGATGATGGCCAGTTCATTCACAAGACCAATGTTGATCGCCCGAAAGGTGTTTTCGTACAGCTTGACCATCTCCGCAGCCGTGGTGCTGCTTAAAGGTACCACTTTGTTCGTGATTTGACTGTAAAACGCTTCACCAACGCGAGTGCAGTTTTCTGTAACACCGCCGATCACCTTGGGTGTGTTGCGCGGACCGTACGTCGCGTTGCCGGGATCGATACGCTCCGGGCTGAATCCTATGAAGATATGGGTGCCCACTTCATAGCCTGCTTCTTCAACCGCCGGTTTGAACAACTCTTCCGTCGTGCCGGGGTATGTTGTGCTCTCCAGAACGATGAGCATTTCCGGGTGCATGAAAGGCTTTAAAGATTCCAGCGCATTGATCACATATCCCATGTCCGGATCACCGGTTTTTACCAGCGGAGTCGGAACCGTAATCAGGACAACATCGGCCTTTCGCATTTCCGAATAATCGGTCGTTGCCCGCAAAAAGCCCTTCTCAACGAGGGGTGCAACGGCTTCAGTCGGAACATCCTGGATATAACTCTTTCCCTGGTTGATCTGCTCAACACGGGCGGAATCGATTTCTACACCGATTACATGAAACCCCTGTTCGGCAGCCAGTTGAGCCATGGGATACCCTACGTATCCCATCCCTAAAATGCCAATCACCGCGTCCTTTGATTCGAGCCTGGACAACAGTTGTTCCACATGTTCCGACATTCGGTGCCTCGTGCTGTTGAGCCGTCCCTCGCAATCCCGGTTCGGCTTCTGCGTTTTGGAAGACCCTGCGATCCTTCGCAGGACGCCGATGAAGATAGATATCTTTCCCTTTGGGAAACAACAAGTGTATGATGCGATTGCCCGAAGAGAGTCGTATCCTTTGTTTTCTAGCCCGAATATTTCACGAGTTTAAACTGTGTCAGATGTGAGGCGCGAAGGATGAAGCTGTATTGCAATACCGCAAACCCTTCGCAACAAAGCAGAAGACGCAGATGGGACCGTCCGAAGGGGGAATGAATAGATGAATTCGGCCTGGACACCATCTTTGTCAGAGAAAATCTGTATAGCGT
>WJJA01000510.1 GCA_014729955.1 bacterium | reverse complement strand
GAATTGATTGACCTCTTCGGTGGACTCGCCGGCGACGAGAATGATGGTCTCAGCGGAATAGATGCCGGCGAATCGAAAGCTGCGATGATTGTCAAATCCCTTCAGCGGGAATTCCCAATTGAAAGAAGCCGACTTACCTCGAATTTCGTCCAGCATTGCAAGAGCGCGTTCGGCAAAATCATCGGGAAACAACTCTGTAAAGCCGGGCTGTTTGTTCAGGGTATTCGCGATTTGATAGTCATCCCGCAGGAACTTGAGCACCGTTCCGTCCGGACCGCAAATCATGGCGATTCCCCTGGATTGATCAGGGGTTACGCGGGAAGACCGACCGGTTGTATCGGATGACATCGGCGAAGGCTTTCTCGTTGTGTTTTTCGTGTTTCATGAATAAGTATGTGAATACCAAAACATCTCCGGCAAGTGGGAAGCTTCATTTTCCGACGCCGTGGAGGGCGGACCTGTGTTCCGTGCAGCCCGGGGGACCGGGACTTGCACTCATGTAAACCTAACGCAAACTACATCGGACGCTTCCAAGAGTCGCGGGAGTACGCATTCGTGTATTGGTGAAAGTCAACCATTTTCCTATTTTACGCCTTTCTTCGGAAGGGCATTGCGGGACATCAATACGGTGGATACAGCGACGCCACAGCCTTTCCGCTTACGTTCAACCACGCAGGAACACACACAGTGAACATCCTTGAGAAAGCGCAGACCGGTCCGGTGGTCAGTATCCGGGTCGAGATTCCCGAAAAGGAGCTGGAACCGCATTTCGAAAAAGCCTACCAGAAGGCTCGAAAAACGTTGAACCTGGACGGGTTCCGCCCCGGCAAAGTGCCGATGAGCATCGTGAAGAAGCGTTATGGAGAAGCGATACGCTACGAGGCACTGGAAGACATCATCCAGAAGGTCTATCCCGATGTCCTGGAAGAAACAGAACTGCGGCCGTTGACTCCCGGCGACATCAAGGAGAGCAATTATCAGCCGGGCGAGTCGCTGACCTTTACCGTTTCCGTAGAAATCCCCCCGGACTTCGAACTTGCCGACTGGCGCAATCTCAGCTTTACAGAAGATCGCATCGAGGTGACCGAACAGGACATCGATCGTCATCTTGATCACCTCAGAAAAGACAATGCGATCATCTCGGAACGTCTCGAGGACGAGGGTGCAGAGAACGGCGACCGTGTTACCGCAGACTTCCAGGAAGTGGATGAGCAGGGCACGGTGGTTATCGGCAGCAAGCAGGAAGATATCCACCTTACACTTGGCGAGGGAATGATCGACAAGCAGGCCGAAGAGGCGCTGCTGGGGATCAGGCCGGGTGAGACACGCCGTGTCACGATAACCGAGAAGCACGTGGATGAAGCGTCGGGCGAAGAGCATACACATACAATCGACTTCAATGTCACAGCGAAAACCGTTGAGAACGTTGAGCTGCCGGAACTGGACGACGATTTCGCGACGATGGTCGATGACTCGCTCGAGACGTTCGATCAACTGAAGGAAAAGGTGCGTGACGATCTGAAGCAGTTCGGCGAATACCAGGCGAAGCAGACGACCGCCAATCGAATCATGGATGCGCTGGTCCGGGCGCACGAATTTGATGTGCCGCCCAGCTTGCTGGAAGAGACGATTCAGCGCATGGTCGAAAGTCGTCACGAGGAATCCGGTAACATGATTCCGAAGGAGCAGATCCGGGAGCAGGTCAAAGACACAGCGAAGAATCAATTAAAATGGTACTTCATTCGTGACCGCCTGCTCGATGATCTGGATCTGGAAGTCACCGATGAGGATGTCGACGAGGCACTGCAGAAGCGGGCCGATGCGAGTGGGATGGACCTGGAAAGCCTGAAATTCATGTTCGGCTCAGGAGAGCGTCGCGATCAACTGGAACGTGAGCTTCTTGACAGCAAACTGATGGATGCGTTGCACGATGGCATGCAGAAGGAAGAACAGGTTGTGGAATTCAGTTCGCTGTTCGCGAGGTAAGACCCAAAAAATGATATGCCGACTAGAGTTCACAAGGCTTTGAGGTGACTCCGAAGGGAGCAAGTGCCTGGGTTACCCCCTCGTTTTCAGCCTTGTCATGCCCCATTTTTAGTATTGAAAGAACTGATTCAGAACTGTTTACGCAGATAGAGGAACCCTTACGATGAATCTCGTACCGATGGTCGTTGAGCAGACGGGTCGCGGCGAACGCGCGTTTGATATTTATTCGCGTCTGCTGAAGGAACGCATCGTTTTTATCGGCACCCCGATTGATTTCCAGATAGCCAATCTCGTGATCGCCCAGCTTTTGTTTCTTGAGGCGGACGATCCGGAACGTGATGTCAGCGTATACATCAACAGCCCGGGCGGTGTGATCACCGACGGCCTGGCGATTTACGATACGATGCAGTACATCAAGCCGCAGGTGCAGACCATCTGCATGGGGATGGCGGCATCCATGGGCGCGGTTCTGCTGGCGGCGGGTACTCCCGGCAAGCGTGTTGCCCTTCCGAATTCGAAGATCATGATTCACCAGCCGTCCGGCGGGATGCGCGGCACGGCGGCGGACATTGAGATTCATGCCCAGCAGATTCTCAAAGACCGCAAGCGGCTTTACGAGATCCTCGGCAGGCACACAGGCAAGGACCCCGATACGATTGCGAAAGACAGCGACAGGGACTACTTCATGGAACCGGAGGAAGCGCTGAACTACGGTTTGATCGACAAGGTTCAGGACGTTACCAATCGCAAGTCGAAGTCGGACGATTCCGAGTAAACAGAGTTGATTTGACAACGGTCTGAAGACAGTCGGACCTGAGGGCAGGTATGAGTGGAAAGCAAGGCCCGCCGAAAATCGGCGAGCAGGACAAAGAACAACGCTGTAGTTTCTGCGGACGCACATCGGAGCAGGTGAATATCATGATCTCCGGACCGGGGGTCATGATCTGCGACCATTGCATTCGCGCCTCCAACCAGATCATTCGGCAGAACAATGCTCGACGGCGTGCACGGCCGATCGAGGACATGCCGACTCCCGAAGAGATCTATGATCGCCTCAGCGAATATGTCATCGGCCAGGATGATGCCAAGCAAAAGATTTCCGTTGCGGTTTACAACCACTACAAGCGCATCAGTCGCGCCTACCTCGAAGACGATGTCGAGCTGGAAAAGTCGAACATTCTGCTGACCGGCCCGACCGGTACCGGCAAAACTCTGATCGCGCAGACCCTGGCGAAGATGCTCCAGGTGCCGTTCGCGATTGCAGACGCCACAACCCTGACTGAAGCGGGGTATGTCGGTGAAGATGTGGAAAATGTGCTGGTGCGGCTGCTGCAGGCGGCAGACTATGATGTGCCGTCCGCGGAGATCGGCATTGTCTACATCGACGAACTGGACAAGGTCGCGCGCAAATCCAGCAACGTGTCGATTACCCGCGATGTCTCCGGCGAGGGTGTGCAGCAGGCCCTGCTTAAGATGCTGGAAGGCACGGTCGCCAGTGTGCCGCCGGAGGGGGGACGTAAGCACCCGGAACAGAAGCTGATCTCGATCAATACACGCAACATCCTCTTCATTTGCGGCGGAGCATTTGAAGGGCTCGATACGATTGTGAAACGTCGTGTCGGGAAACGTGCCATGGGCTTCGGCGCCGATGTGCAGTCTGTATCACGGCAATCGGTGTTTGATCTGTTGAGCCGGGTTGAGCCGGTGGACCTGATGCAGTTCGGGCTGATTCCGGAGTTGATCGGCCGGCTTCCGATTACCGGTGCCCTGGACGAGCTGAATGAAGAGGCACTGATCCGGATTCTTACCGAACCCAAGAATGCGCTTGTCAAACAGTATACACGGCTTTTCGAGATGGAAGGCGTCAAGCTCGAGTTCGAGGACAACGCGCTGGATGAGATTGTCAGCCGTGCGATGAAGCGCAAGACCGGCGCGAGAGCGCTTCGTTCGATCATGGAAGGGATCATGCTCGGGCCGATGTTCAAGATCCCGTCGATGAAGAACATCGAACGTGTTGTGATCACGAAAGATGTCGTAATCAACCAGGTAGATCCGGTCATTGAAAAGAGTGACGCGCGCAAGCGTGCCTGACCAGGCGGTTGTGCGAAAGAGAGAACAATCCGGCGCCCGCTTGTTGCGGGCGCTTGGTTTTGAGTACAATAGAAAAGGTGTGTGCTGAAGGTCCATACTCTCTGCTTGATGGATCCCGCACGGCAGCATCGTCATGATAAGGTTGCTTTCCAGTGCCGGTTAAGATCCATTTTGCGTGTCGGGTCACACCCTGCTGACGCGGGTCAAGACCCGACACAACGATCCGTCGGGTCTTGCGCACGCTTGTATCGTGTGTATGACCTGACGTCTGAACGAGTCAACCGGATCTACATCAGCAACGGCAGGCCATTCCAGATCAGACGGTCGCCCGCTGTGGGCACATTCTTGAACCGTTTTATGACGTTCCAGCTTAAAGAGGAGTTCGATGTCCGATATTCCGGAACCATACCAGGACAACCCGCCGGGAAACGATGAAATGCCGCCCATTCCGGAGCGGCTGCCGGTGTTTCCGGTGCGTGACCAAATCATTTTCCCACATATGATTCTGCCGCTGCTGGTGGGGCGTGAAGCCACTTTGCGCGCCATCGAGGCGGCAATGATGGACGAGCGTCTGCTGGTGATTCTCGCCCAGCGTGACCCCGGAATGGAAGAGGTCGGATTCGACGATCTGTTTCATGTGGGGGTGGTGACACGGATAGTCCAGGTGCTGAAACTGCCGAACGGGCTGGTTAAGGTGCTGGTCGAGGGACTGGTGCGAGCCCGCTGCGACAATCCCGAACCGCAGGAGGGATACCTTTCAGCCGGCATTCGGCCGATTGTGACACGCCATTATTCCGAAATACGCCTTGAGGGGGCGATGCGGCATGCGATCAGCCTCTTTCGCGAATATGTCCCGCTCAATCGTGACCTGCCGGACGAGCTGGTGTTCACGGTCGAATCGATGCGTGAACCGGACCGTGTCGCCGATTTCCTCGCAGCGCATCTGACCCTGCCGTACGAGAAAAAGCAACGCATCCTGGAAGCCGAGACTCCGCTCGACCAGTTCCTCGAGATTGCTTCCCAGCTCGCGCACGAGATCGAAATCCTCGAAGTGGAACGATCCATCGAAGGGCAGGTGCGTGACAAGATTTCCAACAGTCAACGTACCTACTTTCTGCAGGAACAGCTGCGTACGATCAAGAAGGAGCTGGGCGAGGAAAGCGAGGAAGAGTGGGGCGACATCCTTGCATACCAGAAGAAGCTGGACGATGTGAAGCTTCCGGACGAGGCGCGCGGCAAGGTGGACGAGGAGCTGGAGAAGCTGAAGGCAATGCCGATGCTGTCGCCCGAGGCGACCGTGGTGCGCAACTACCTCGACTGGATCCTATCGCTGCCGTGGAGCAAAAAAACGCGCGACCGTCATGATATCAAGCAGGCCCAGAAGATCCTGGACGAGGATCATTACGGCCTGAAGCAACCGAAGGAGCGCATTCTCGAACACCTTGCGGTGCTGAAGCTTGTGAAGAAGATGCGCGGACCGATCATCTGCCTCGTCGGGCCGCCGGGAGTGGGGAAGACGTCCCTCGGTCGCAGCGTAGCGCGGGCGTTAAACCGGAAGTTCGTACGGATCAGCCTTGGCGGGATCCGTGACGAAGCGGAGATCCGCGGGCACCGGCGGACCTACATCGGAAGTCAGCCGGGGCGCATCATCCAGTCGATGAAGAAAGCCGGCGTGATGAACCCGGTGTTCCTGCTTGACGAAATCGACAAGATGTCCGTCGATTTCCGCGGTGATCCATCCTCGGCCCTGCTCGAGGTGCTGGACCCGGAACAGAACACCTCCTTTTCCGACCATTACCTCGAGGTGGAATACGACCTCAGCCAGGTGATGTTCATTACCACCGCGAACACTCGTGACGGTATCCCGATTGCCCTGCAGGACCGTATGGAGATTATCCAGCTGCCCGGGTACCTGACCGAGGAGAAGCTGCAGATCGCGACACAGTTTCTTGTGCCGAAGCAGTTGAAGGAACACGGTCTTGATCCGAAGCAGGTCAGTTTCAGCCGTGAAGCGCTGCTTGCGATCATTGAAGACTATACGCGCGAATCCGGGGTCCGTGAGCTGGAGCGTCACATCGCCAAGTCCTGCCGTCGAGTGGCACGCAGTCGCGTGGAAAAAATGACGAAAAAGAAGAAGGTCGGTCGTTCTACCGTGGGGGCGAATCGTTTGAAGACCCTGCTCGGTGTGCCGCGATACCACCACAGCCGGCTCGATCTGCAGCCGCGTATCGGCGTGGCGGTGGGGCTGGCATGGACACCGGTGGGCGGTGACATACTCAAGATCCAGGTGCGCCTGATGCGCGGGCGGCCGAACCTGCAGCTCACCGGACAATTGGGCGACGTGATGCAGGAATCCGCCAAGGCCGGCCTGACCTACATTCGCAGCCTTTCCAAGGAATTGGAGCTGGATGCCACGCTGTTTTACAAGCGCGAGATCCACATCCATGTGCCGGAAGGCGCGATCCGCAAGGATGGTCCCTCAGCGGGGATCACGATGGCGACGGCGCTGCTGTCGGCGTTGACCAATCGACCGGTGCGCGGCGATATCGCAATGACCGGTGAAATTACGCTGCAGGGCGATGTGCTGCCGGTCGGCGGAATCAATGAAAAGGTGATGGCGGCACAGCGGCAGGGGATCAAGGAGATCGTGCTGCCCCATGACAACATCCCGCAGTGGGAAGATCGCCCGCCGGGTGTCGGCAAGGGACTCAAGGTACACTTTGTGAAACATATCGACGAGGTCTGGAAGCTTGCGTTCTCGGGAGAGCATGACCGTGTTGACCTGGCAGCATCTGCGAACTGAGTGGGACCGCCTGGGGCGGAAGCTGCGCCGAGCGGCGGGTGTCTACCTGACCTTCGCGGCAGTCGGCCTGCTCGCGGTGGGCGGGTATGCCGCCATGCTTGTCGTGCGCTCCCTGGTCTGCCTTGCCGACGAACTGATGCGTGACCCTGAATGAGGAATGACCTTCAGCGGGCGCGTTATCCACGCAGGAACTTGCGCACATCCTCCGCCAGGTGTTCGTAGTCCTTGTAGGAGACCGCTGGAACCGGCAGGCTGTTGAGAATCATTTTGCCCCACCGTGACCGCACCACCCGTGCATCGCAGATTACCGCCACGCCGACATCGTCCATGGTACGAATCAGCCGGCCGATGCCCTGTTTCAGCTTCAGCGCTGCTTCGGGCACCGAGTACTCGATAAAGGGATTGCCTCCGTCCTCCTCGATGATTTCGCAACGCGCCTGGTTGAGAGGTTCGGTCGGTACGGCGAAAGGCAGGCGTGCGATCACCAGTTGTTCCAGCGCTTCGCCCGGCACATCGATCCCTTCCCAGAAGCTGTCGATGCCGAAAAGCACGGAGCGGCGCGTCAGCTTGAACCGTTCGAGCAGATCCGCCTGCCCGCCGTCCAGGGTTTGTCCCAGCACCATCCAGCCGTCACGTTCCAACGGTTCCTTCACGACATCGTAGGCTTCTCGTAGCATACGGCGTGAGGTGAAGAGAGCGAGGGTGCCGGCATCGGAATCACGTGTCAGTTTCTGCACCAGGTCGGCGACTTCGCGTGTATACCGTGCGAGATCGCCCTTGGGCGTGCCGGTGAACTCGGCGACGGCGATGTAGAGCTGACGCCGCATGTCGAACGGCGAAGGGTACAGCTCCCCTCTGTAATCCTCTTCCACACCCAGGCGGAATGCGATGAAGTCAAATTTCTCGTCCACGGCAAGAGTGGCGGAGGTGAATACGGCTGCTTCCAGTTTCGGGTAAAACGTTTCTGCGAGGATATAGCCGACATCGATGGGTGCGCCGTACAATCTCACCGGGTACTGCGGATTGGTGGGGATTTCGTACCAGAAAACCGTGTCTTCGTCTTCCGGGCCGGTGAGACGGGAAAAGGCGTCCGCAAGCAGCCCGGTTTCGTTCACCACGCTGCCCAGCTCGCCGGAGATATCGTCACCCTGTATCAACGGCGAATCCATTTCCCCGACAT
>WJJA01000509.1 GCA_014729955.1 bacterium | reverse complement strand
GTTCCGAAGGATTCGCGGTATGGCAATACAGCTTCATCCTTCGCGTCTCACATCTGACACAGTTTGAACTCGTGAAATATTCGGGCTAGATTAAAGGAGCGACCCTGCTGTTTCGACTGCTTTCGGCGGTTCTGCGAGCTTGTGCCGAGTCCTGGTTCGCACCGTCGGGGAGTGACCCGATACTGTGCTCCTTCAGATCTTGCGCACGATCGTATCGTGCATGTGACCTGATGGTTGAACGGGTCCACCGGATTCATTTCTGCACCAGCAAGATCAAAGGGTTGATATTCTTACAAGCGACGCCGGCCCGACGGCTTTCCTGACGGGGCGACACGTGTGAGACAGCTTGTTGCGCCGGTATGACGCGCTTGGACATCGGGATTGAGAAACGCTGTAACACTATCTTTCCGTTGCGGGAAAAGGGGGATTGTATGTGCCGGATCGTGTGTTGTCTCGCCTTGTTTTGCCTGATCGCAAATTTCGCTCTGTCTACCAACGGAAACGCCGGGGAACTGGATGAAGCCGGCGGCCCGGATGTGACCGGGTACGCCTATCGTGACAATACCGAGCCGGGCGGCCCCGCCTTCGACTGGATCGATATCGCCGACAGCAGTCCCGAAATCGGGCAGGCGCACGGGATTGGCGGCGACGATGTGATCGGACCGTTTGCCATCGGATTCGACTTCCCGTTCTACCGGTCCGAGTACGATCATTTTTACCTTGCTGCCAACGGTGCAGTGCTGTTTGACACCCTCGCCGCCCTGCCCGGGCAAACCTCAGAGCTGCCCGTCGAGGATTATCCCGCCATGATTGCCTGGATGTGGAACGACCTCGATCCGACCGCCGCGGAGCATGACTGCTACGTCTACCTGGAGAGCATCACCAGCGGCGGGGCCTCCTACACGGTACTCCAGTTCGAGGATTACGCCTCTGAAGGTGCCGGTGAACAGGGTTTCATCAATGCCGAGGTGATTCTTTACGAGGACGGTCGCATCCTGGTGCAGTACGAGGAGATCGGCGAGACTTTCAGCCTCACGACAGGCACCATCGGTATGCAGAACGCCGGCGGCGGGTACGGCCATACCGTGCAGCACAACAACAGTGTGCCGGACTACCCGGGTGACGGTACCGCGCTGGAGTTCTACATCGCCGAGCCGAATGCGACCCTTGAAGGCACGATCACCGACGCTTCGACCGGGAACGGCCTGGAAGGTGCAACGGTGGATCTCGGCTTTGCCTCCGTGCTGAGCGACGACGGAGGTGTGTACGAAATCGATGCCTGGGCCGGGGAGGTCGTGGTTACGGTACAGCGGGAAGCCTATGCCGTCCACCAGGAATCGTTAACCCTGGAACCCGGCACCCATACCCTGGACATCGAACTGGAGCCGCAGGGGATCTTCTCCGATTTCGAAACCCTACCCGATCCCTGGTCTCCGTCCCCGGAGGGTGTGTGGGAGCGTGGAATCGCGGAGATCAACCCCGACTCGGCCTACTCCGGGGACACGATCTGGGGCGCACCTTTGAACGCCTGGGAATATGAAAACAACACAGAAGACTACCTCCGTATGCAGACGCCTTTGTACGTGCTCTCGGACGAGGCGGAGTTGAGCTATGCGCACTGGTACGAGTATGAGACCAACTTCGACGGGTATTACGTGCTGGTCAGCACCAACCACGGATCGAGCTACAGTCTTCTGGTTCCGATTGGTGAAAACCCTGGCACGTTCAATGGCTTCACCGGCGAGCAGGTGGAGTGGGAAACCGTGCGGTACCGCCTGGAAGAGTATGCGGGAGAAACGATTGTGATCGCGTTTGTCCACTCCACGGATTTTTCTGTTGCGAACTTCGCGGGTGTGTCGATCGACGATCTTGGCGCAACCGGTGTCACGGCCCTCGATCCAGGCCTGTTATACGGCCCTCCCGGCAGCGTGCATGACTGCGACGGCAACCCGCTCGAGGATGTCCGTGTGTACTTGCCGGGCACGAACCGTGAATCGTTCACCAACCCGGACGGCAGCTTCTCCTTTGTAGATCTGCCTGCCGGCGAGTACGACCTCGTGTTTTCCCATGCATCGTTCTGGTCCGACACCCTTTCGGGTGTATTCCTGCCCGGGGATTCGGGTGTGGTTGTGGATGACGTGGAGATGACCGACGCCGACGGTGAACCGGAGACTCATGTGTACGAGATCGAGGTCTACCCCTCCCACCGGTTGACCGGTCAGTGCACCATAGAGCTGGAGAACACGGGATGCGGTCCGTTGGAATGGCGTACGCATCTCAATGTCGTAAGCACTGGTTGGACTTCCGGCGAGCCGGTGTCCGGTCCCATGCAGGTACGGCGGAACGGGCTCGGGGAATCCTCCCCACCCCCGGACGGCGAGCTCGACAGGGTATGGGATCACCTGCAGCACCTCGTTCTCGGCAGCCCGGACCTGCCCCATCAAACCGTCGCCGTGTTAAACGAGGACTATCTCTTCACCATCGACGGCGAAGAGCCCTACGAATTCCATGTGTATCATCACAATAGCAGCAGCCCGTTCCACTCAGAACCCCTGCCGCAGGCACTGCGAGGCGCACGCGACATGGCATGGGATCCCTTCCAGGAACACCTGGTCATCGGCAATCCGGAGACCGGCGGTCAGGTCTACGGTGTCAATCCGAATGACCTCGACGACTACGAACTGCTCGGCACCGCGCCCGGCATGGAGCAGGGCATTGCAC
>WJJA01000508.1 GCA_014729955.1 bacterium | reverse complement strand
GTATAAGAATGCACTCAAAACGACACGGCTTACAAGTTCTCGACGCGTTTTTTCTGTTGTTCCCATTCCACCGCGAGACTCTCGACCATCTCATCGATCTGTTTGGCCGCGGGATCATCTTCTTTCATATCAAATGTTTTCTTCAGTTGCTCGGCAAACTCACGCACCTCTTCGATCGACTGGTCGATCCGCTTGTTCATCTGCGTGAGTTTCTCCTTCGCCTCTTTTTTCTTCTCCCCGGTTTCTGACTTGACATCGCTGAGAACTTCCTGATAATCCTTCAGCTTCTTCTGCACTTCGCCGATCTTTTTCCCGAGATCCGCCACCGCTTTCGCGTTATCGCGCTGTTCCGATGTACATCCGATGACCAGCAACAGCCCCAGCGCGACCGTTAAAACAATCGACAGTGTCCTGTGCAACATCTTCCACCTCCCGCATTCTGGTTTGCAACATTCCGAGAAAATGTAAAACGGGATTCGCGGAAATCCATGTCCGCAGACCTTTTCAGCAGGTCGTCTGTAGAAAATGACGGTAAGAGAGCCTCCACCATATTTTGATCTTTTCGGAGATTTGGAAACTCGTCGTTCATCGTTTCACGCAGGGTGTACCGGAGTCGGTCTCCCGGTGGTTTCTGTCTTCTTTTGTAAGCACCGTGCATGACCGGATTTCCCCGGTTTATCTTTACCCCGGATATTTCATGAATGGAAAAACAATCTTTCTAAAGACTACTTTAACAATTGAGATGATCTCCGGTTTTGCGATATTTCTCCGGCACAGTTTGCGCCCAGGCAAAGCCAAATTATCCATACCCCTTCGGGCGGCCCCAAGCATGTCACCTGCTCTGTTACGAAGGATTTGCGGTATTGCAATACAGCTTCATCCTTCGCGGCTCAAATCTGACATACTTTGAACTCGTGAGATATCCGTGTCAGCGTACTTTTTCGTGACTGTCGGGAGTTGAGACCATGAGATCGCCGGAATTATCAGCATGGCTGCTATTGTTCTGCCTGCTTACAGGCCGGCTGCCGGCCTTGGGAGGTGAGCCGTCCGTAGAGACCGACAGAGAGCAATACCTGCGACAGCGGGATGCATGGCTCGAACGGGACCGTGCCGACCGTCTAAGCGCCGACCTTTCGCTCACCGCATCCGAACAACGTGCCGATTCTGTCCTCTCCGCCCTGAAGGCCCCGTGGCTTGCGCTGCCGAAACATCGTTTCCCGCCTGCGCATCGTTTTCACGAGGTGCGACCGATGTATGACCGTTCCGTCCTGCTGACCGTAATGGACAGCCTCCCGAAAGGCGGTTTGCTGCACTGTCACCCATCGGCGACGGGAGACTTCGATGTATTGATGGAGGCGACGTACAAGCCCGAGGCATGGATCTACACCGGACCGGGCAGCGATGAAACGGTCGCCTGGAGTTGGCGGTGGTCGGAAGAGCAGCCGGGCGAGCAATGGCGTCGCATGATAGACTTGCGTGCAGAAGCCGATGATACCTCTGCATTCAACCAGTGGCTGCTGGAGACGATCACGAGCGGGCTGGAGGATTATGAGAAGGGCGATATCTGGGTCGATTTTGAGAACAATTTCCTGCGGAAATGGCGATTCGGCGGGCATCCGGCGCTGCGGCAGCGTTACTTCGTTGAGACCTGCCTGCAACTGGCTCGTGAAAAGATTCTGTGGGTGGAATTCCATACCTGGGTCGGACCCCGGCGTAAACCTGACGGCAGTTTGCGCAGCAACGAGGAGGAGATGCAATGGTGGTCGGATCTGGTTGATACGGTCCGTAGCACGGGCTTTCCCCATTTTGACATCAAGCTGGTCGCCGCGGCAAGTCGTCAATCCACCCCGAAAGAGGTTCATGCATACTGGCTTCGTTTGATAGATTTCCTCGAGCATCATCCCGACCGTGTGATCGGATTCGACCTGGTGAGCGAAGAAGACAAAGGGCGCAGCAATCTCGACTACCTGGACGCCTTCCTGGATATTGAACATCGTATGCAGGAGAAGGGACTCGCTTTTGTTCCGTATATCCATTCCGGCGAGTCGAACCGTCTCGACAACCGCAACCTGTTCGATGCAATCCTGATGGGGACGAGGAGGATCGGGCACGGCTACGCGCTGGAACGTCACCCCTACCTGGTGCAGCAAGTGATTGAGCGGAATATCTGCCTGGAGGTGTGTCCGATTTCGAACCAGACGCTGGACTATGTCGATGACCTCCGTAACCATCCGGCGGTGATGTGGCTGGCGACGGGGGTGCCGTTTGTGCTCAGCTCCGACGATCCCGGGCTGATGCGGTATCGTTGGAGCTACGACTGGGTCGCGGCGGTGCTGGGGTGGGACTTGAGCATCGCCGACATACGCATGTTGATCGAGAATTCGTTTGCGTACGGCGGCCTCACCGACGAGCAGCGACCGGCGGTGCATGCAGCCTGGCAGCAGCAGTGGGATGATTTCATCGCATGGCTGGCCGATGCAGCCTTACAACCGGACGTGATTCCTGAAGAAGAACCCGTATCCGGAGCGGGCGGGTACGGGTATTGATGGACCCGGCTTGCCGGGCCGTCGCAGAATGGGGTTCTGCTTGCGGTACTGTTCCTTTCAGTAAAGCACAAGGGAATGATATTCTTATTCTTACAAACGATTCTGGATACCGACTTGCACCGGGCTTGCTCTCCCGCCCTCCCGGCGAAAGGACACCGCCGTCCGTGCTCACAGGAAGCACGGTCCGCTACTGTGACTCCATCAGGCGGTCGAGTATCTTTTTCGCGGCGACAGGGATCACGGTGCCGGGGCCGAAAATCGCAGTGGCACCGTGCTCGTACAGGAAGTCGTAATCCTGTGCGGGGATCACACCGCCCACTACCACCAGAATATCCTCCCGGCCCTGCGTCTTCAGTTCCTCCACCAGCGCGGGCAGCAGGGTTTTGTGCCCGGCGGCTAGCGAGGACATGCCGACCACGTGCACATCGTTTTCCACCGCCTGGCGTGCAGTCTCCTCCGGGGTCTGGAAAAGCGGTCCGACATCCACATCAAAGCCGAGGTCGGCGAAGGCTGTGGCGATAACCTTGGCGCCGCGGTCGTGACCGTCCTGGCCCATCTTTGCAACCAGGATACGCGGCCGGCGGCCCTCCTGCTTTTCAAAGTTCGCGACCTGCCCCCGCACCTCGTTAAAGGTCTCTTCTTCGGTGAACTCGCTCATGTAGACACCCGAAATCGTTTTCGGCTCCGCGTTGAACCGTCCCCACACCTTTTCCAGCGCTTCGGAAATCTCGCCCAGTGATGCTCGCGCCTTCGCGGCTTCCACCGACAGCGCGAGCAGATTGCCCTCTCCGGTCTCGGCGGCCTGCGTCAGGGCATTCAGCGTACGACGGACCTTGTCGTCATCACGTTCCGACTTCAATCTCTTCAGACGTTCGATCTGCTGCCGCCGCACCTCTTCGTTGTCCACCGCAAGGATGTCGATCGGCTCTTCCTTGTCCAGGCGGTACCGGTTGGTGCCGATGATGGTTTCCGCGCCGGAGTCGATCTTCGCCTGGCGGCGTGCGGCGGCTTCTTCGATTCGCATCTTCGGCAGACCTTCGGAGATCGCCTGTGTCATGCCGCCGAGCTCTTCGACTTCCTCGATATGCGCCCACGCTTTGCGCATCAGGGCGTTCGTGAGCGCTTCAACATAATAGCTGCCGGCCCAGGGATCGATCACCTTCGTAACCAGGGTTTCGTCCTGCAGGTAAAGTTGTGTGTTTCGAGCGATACGTGCGGAGAAATCGGTCGGAAGCGCGATCGCCTCATCGAGGGCGTTGGTGTGCAGGCTTTGGGTGTGGCCCAAGGCCGCGGCCATTGCCTCGAGGCAGGTGCGCGCAACATTGTTGAACGGATCCTGCTCGGTCAGCGACCAGCCGGAGGTCTGTGAATGAGTGCGCAGCATCATGGATTTCGGGTTCTGCGGGTCGAAGCGTTTCATCAGCTTCGCCCACAGCATCCGTGCGGCACGCATTTTCGCGACTTCCATGAAGTAGTTCATCCCGACCGCCCAGAAGAAGGAGAGGCGCGGGGCGAACTGGTCGATGCTCAACCCGGCAGACAAGCCGGTACGTACGTATTCGAGACCGTCCGCGAGGGTGTAAGCCATTTCCAGGTCGGCCGTCGCACCGGCTTCCTGCATGTGGTAGCCGGAGATGGAGATGCTGTTGAAGCGCGGCATGTTCTCGGAGGTGTAGGCAATGATATCGCGTATGATCCGCATCGACCCTTCCGGCGGGTAGATGTAGGTATTACGGACCATGTACTCTTTGAGGATATCGTTCTGGATGGTACCGGTGAGCTGATCGAGGCTCGCGCCCTGTTCGAGGCCGGCGACGATGTAGAACGCCATCACCGGCAGCACCGCGCCGTTCATGGTCATCGAAACGGACATCTTGTCCAGAGGGATGCCGTTAAAGAGGACCTCCATATCCAGAATAGAGTCGATGGCGACGCCGGCCATGCCCACATCGCCCGTCACACGAGGATGATCGGAATCGTAACCGCGGTGAGTCGCCAGGTCGAACGCCACCGACAGGCCCTTTTGTCCGGCGGCGAGATTGCGGCGGTAAAACGCATTCGACTCTTCGGCCGTGGAAAAGCCGGCGTACTGCCGAACCGTCCACGGGCGGGTGACGTACATCGTGGCGTACGGTCCCCGCAGAAAGGGCGGCAGCCCGGGCAGGTACTCGAGATGCTCAAGCCCCTCGACATCCTTCTCAGTGTAGAGCGGCTTGACATCAATCTGTTCCATCGTGCGCCACAGCAGCTCTTCCGGGTTCTCGCCGGTCTGCCGCTTTACAGCTTCAGCCCAGGTATCGTAGTCGCCGGTCGGCTTCGTCGCGCCCAGTTCGATGTCTCGAAAGTTCGGTACGCGGCTCATGGGGTTACTCCTTCATCATGCGCAAGATCGGAGAGAATTTCCAGCACGTTCGCCTTCAGGTGGATGAAGCGATCCACACCTTTGCCACGGTACATCTCGGCGGTGCCATCGTCCGGCATGCCGGCAAGGATCACGGCCGGCGCACGGTCGGTCGCTTTCAGCTTCGGCGCGATCACCGGCACCGCCTGCTTGTAATCGTCATCGGTTCCGCAGATCACGACGATGTCCGCGCCGGCTTCAATCGCAGCATCGGCGGCGGCCTCCGGGGTGTCATGCCCCTGAGTGC
>WJJA01000507.1 GCA_014729955.1 bacterium | reverse complement strand
GGTGCCATTCTGTTCCCTGATCACACATCTCGCAAGCTTGTACGACTTCGAGCCACCTTGCGGATTTGAACCGCAGACCTACGCATTACGAATGCGTTGCTCTACCAACTGAGCTAAGGTGGCGTTCAAGCGGGTCCAATATAGCACCCGTTTCCGTGCCCGCCAAGAGGGTGCAACGTCTCTGGAAGGCTCATGCAGTCCCGCCGACAAGGAGAACTCCCGGTTCACTCGTTCGATGAACCGGGAGCGGAAAATCGTCTGTTGAAACGTGGGTGGGTTGAACGGTCTCCGTGGAGACCCACCACCCTTTCGCGCTTCGTATATTGCCGCTTATTCGAAGAAGGGCTCGACGTTTTCCACCGGCACCTTGATCGTTTCCGGCGGTTTCTCCTCGAGCACGAGATGACGAACCACTTCGAACACGGTCTTTGTGCGGATCGGCTTGGTCAACACCAGGTCCGCGCCGGAACCGAGCGCCTTCTCGGCGTTTTCACGGGTATGGTAGCCGGTGAGGACCACGACACGGGTTTCGCGCAGGCCCTGGTCGCTGCGAATGTCACGCAGCACATGGAAACCGTCCACCCCCGGCATCATCAGGTCGAGGAAGATCAGGTCGGGGCGAATGCGGCTTAACTTGCGGCCGGCATCGTAACCGTCTGCCGCCGCCGTGACCAGCAGCGCCGGGAATTCCTGGCTGATGGAGTCATACAGGAATTCGCGTTCCAGCTTCTCATCCTCCACGATGAGAATATGCTTGGTTTTGGCGCCGCTATCCGTGGATGTGCCCGTGCCCTGGTTATGCTGGCTCAGGAAACGGTCCAGGTCGGCGCGCCGGATGCGACGGTGACCGCCGGGTGTGCGTGCCGCGGGCAACCAGCCCTTGCGCACCCAACTGTTCACGGTTTGATAGTGAACCCCGACGATTTTGGCGACCTCAAACGTCGAAAGCAGTTCCTTCTTCGAATCGGCCATGGTGCACTCCATCGTTCATTGTTACACGGATAATATAATAAATAAATTTCCCATTAGTAGGAAATTCGAATAATTATCCGGTTTGCCTCTCCGATGACTCCGTTCCGCGCCGAGTCCTCGGAATTTATGTATCGTCAAGCGCAATATTACACTTCAAATCAATCGATAACAATAACTTGTAGTCCGGCGCAAGACCGAACAGCGAAATGGATGAAACGGAGCCATTGGATAGATTGCAGGAGACCCTCATGAAGAGACTGTTTGTGCTTACACTGGTTTTTGCTCTCCTCGGCACTCCGGTTTTTGCAGAGGAAACCGCCGAGGTCCTGTATTTCGAAAACCGTGCCGACATCCCGGTTGCCTACACCTGGAACCTGGAAGACATCTTCCCTTCGGTGGAAGCATTCAACGACGCCTACCGCTCGGTGGAAGACCAACTGCCTCGCCTGGAGGCGTTGAAGGGCACGGCCGGTCAATCGCCGGACGCTCTGCGGAAGGTGTTGGACACGTACTTTGCCGTGCAGGAGCAATTCGCCGAGCTGCTGGTGTATGCGAACCAGTACTTCGATTCGAACCGCAAAGATGCGGATGCCGCCGAGCTGGCCGGCCGTACCGACGCCCTGCAGGCTCGCATTTCCCGGGCGACCGCCTGGATCGACCCCGAGATTTCCCAGATCGAAGCGACGACGCTTCAGGACTGGATGCGAACGGAGGCCCTGGAGACCTTCAGCCATTACCTCGACAACCTGCTGCGCATGAAGCCGCACATCCGTTCCGGTGAGGTTGAACAGGTGATCGCCAATGCCAACCTCCTTGCGAACGCTCCGAAGAGCGCCTGGGGACAGCTGGTGAACGCTGACATCGAATGGCCGACCGTGATCAACGAAGAAGGTGAAGAGGCGACGGCAACGCCGGCGCTTTATTACAGCTTTGTTTCGAGCCAGGAGCGGCGTGTCCGGAAGGAAGCCGCGCTGAAGATGTTCGGCACGTACAAGCAGTTTGCCAACACCATGGCGGCCACGCGGGGCGGACATATCGCACGGGACAAGTTCTACGCCGATACCCGCGGTTATGACAGCACGGTGGAGATGGCGCTGGACCAGGTGAACGTGCCCTACGATGTCATTGAAACCCTGATTGCCACGGTGCATGACAACCTCGATGCGGTACACCAGTATGCCGCGCTACGCAAGAAGGTGCTCGACGTCAACGAGTTCCATGTCTATGACCTTTATGTCAACCTCGTGCCGGAAGGCGAGAAAAAGGTCACGTACGAGGAGGCGAAGGAGCTGGCGCTGGACTTCTGGAAAACCACCTACGGCGATGAATACTACCAGGTCGGGAAAAAAGCCTTCGAGGAACGGTGGATTGACGTTTATGCCGGGGAAGGCAAGCGCGGGGGAGCCTATTCCTGGGGCACCTTCAACTCTCACCCATACATGCTGCTGAACTGGGGCGGTACGTTAGAAGATGTCTTCACCCTGGTGCATGAGATGGGCCATTCCGTGCACACCTACCTCGCCAACCAGAACCAGCCCTTCCACAACGCCGACTACTCGCTGTTCGTGGCCGAGGTGGCAGCCGTGACCTCGGAAGCCCTCTTCCTTGAGTATATGCTGGAACGTGAAACGGACCCGATGGTGCGCCTTTCGCTGATGAACAGCTATATCAATAACATTACAGGCACGTTTCTGCGCCAGATTTTCTTCACCGAGTTCGAACTGGCGGCGCATCAGCTGGTGCAGGACGGCAAGCCCGCCACCGCGAAAGCCTTCGGGGACATCTACGCCGACCTCTGGACGATGTATTACGGTCCGGACCTGGTGCTGGACGAAGAGTTTCACGCCGGCTGGGCGCGTGTCTCGCACTTCTACCGGACCTTTTACGTGTACGTCTATGCGTCCAGCTTCGCGGCCGGTGAGGCGATCGCCCAACGGTTCCGTGACGGTGACAAGGGCGCGGTCACCGATTACCTCGAAATGCTGAAACTGGGCGGCAGTGTTTATCCGATGGACGCCCTTCGTATCGCCGGCGTCGACATGACCGACAAGGAGGTCATTCGTACGGTGATGCGTCGCTACGACGAAACCCTGTCAGAGATGGAGAAGCTGTTGTTGAAATGACAGGTTTCCGGGAGCACGTGCATTCCCATGTTCCCCGGCGGGGGTTCCGCCGGGGAACATTTATGCCGGGCACTTTCGTGCAGGAGATGAAAACCGCCCGGGGTGGTATATATGCCTGGAAGAGGGAACCAATGTCCGTTCGCGACGTTTGAGACATATGCCGCCGACCGGTACAGAAGACTTATAAACCGCTGCATCGATGTTGGAACGGGCGTCGGATTCGCAGTCTCGGCTGAAATGGGAGGCGAAATCGCCCGATAGTCTTCCCGGCGGCTTGACTCGCCCGTGGGAAGGGCCTACTTTAATCCTAACACAGTTGTGTTTGTCCTCCGAAATACCCATAAAAGGAGTGTGCGCCGGAAACGTTTCGCGAAAAGGGTGGGTCACGATCAGTAACTTGAGGGGTTGAAGGTACCCCGCATGCCCTTGGGCGAATGTACGGCGCTTCGTGGTCGTACGATTTCCCCTGACGTACGATTTTTTTATGGGTGGCCTTATGAAGCAGTTCCCCTGGAAACACATGGCAAAGTTCGGCGCAGTCTTCTGCCTGCTGTCCGTCGCTTTTGCGCATGACGGTGTAAGCGTGGTGGAAGAGACCGATTCGTATGTGATCCTCGACGTGGAACCGACCGACTGGCACATTCAACGCACCGAAAACGGAATCATCCATTCGCCTCTCGGTGCCGGGTTGGATGCACGGCAGGGCGGTCGTGTGGTACCGGTCTATCGACGCTGGATCGGCCTGCCCTCTGAGACGTCGGCACGTGCGAGCGTCCTGTCCGTACAATGGGGTGAACCGTTCGACGGTCTGCCTCCGATGGGCGATGAAGAGGGCCGTCCGCTGAACGAACATCCGCACATGGCCGGCGCCGGCCTGGTGTACATGGGCGAAACCGAGCTGTGGCGTCACCGCTGGGTTGCGCCCCTGTATATCCGTCCGCTGCAACTGGATGCCGGCGGTGTACGACGACTGCAGACGATGCGCGTTCGTGTCGATTTTGCCGGTTCACCTCGCGGCTCGCGTACCATGAATGACGGCCTGGTGCGCAGTATGCTGGTCAACGGCGACCGTGCAACGGGTTGGGCTCGACCGGAAGTAACCCGCGCAAAAGCGCGCACCACTGCGTCAACCGCCTCATGGCCCGCGGTCGAAATGGTGAAGATGACCCTCCGCACGGAGGGGATTTACGAGGTAACCTACGAGGATCTCCAGGCGCGCGGTATTGACCTGAGCGGTTACGACCCGCGAACCTTCAAGCTCTACAACAACGGCGGGCGCCTGTTGCCGGACGAGCCGGAAACACCGCGCGATACCACCCTGATCGAGAATGCGATCCGGGTCGAGGGCGAAGCGGACGGCTCCTGGGACCCGGGCGACCGCATCCTCTTTTACGGGCGCAGTGTGAACCACTGGGAGCCGGGTGCTCTCGCCGGTACCTTTCGGCATGTGATGAATCCCTTCACGTTTGAGAATGTGTACTGGCTGGCGGCGACGATGGACGGTACCGACGGCAAGCGTATGGAAAGCCTTGAACCGGACGGTCCGATCACGTTCGACGCCGACATTGCACGCTCCCGTCTGTACAACGAGACCGAAAGCTTCATCTGGTACAACGACGGCACGCCGCAGTCGGGACGGGCCTGGTATGCCTCACGACTTGCCGCCGGGGAACTCTATTCTTCGAATATCAGCCTCACGGCACCCGTCCCGGGACAGGATGCCACCCTGCGTATGAGTTTGAAGCGTGTCGAGGGCGGCAGCAGCGATACTTTCACGAGTCTTAAAATCAACGGGGAAGAGGTCGGCCGGATGTATGCCTCCGACCGCATCAGCACGTTCACCTTCTCTTCGGACATCCTTCGCGACGGCGAAAACAGCTTCACGGTCGAAAGCCCCGAAATGGAGCTGATGATCGACTGGATGGAACTGTCCTATGACCGTCGCCTCGAAACCGGCACCGGACGTATCGATTTCGACCGGTTCCTTGACGACGGCGTCGCCGAGGTAACCATCGACGGCATCGACAATCCCTACATCTTTGACATCACCGACTTTGCCAATGTTGGTTTCACACGCAACAACCCTTTCCGTGCCGAAGCCGACCTGGCTTCGCCGCACCGTTTCATCGCGGTAAACAACGAAAACCTGCTTTCACCCATCGAGATCCAGTGGGATCGCATCGGTGCAAACGAATACGAGAACGGTTTGCGTCAGAACGGCCTGGTCGCGGATTACATCTATATCGTACATGAAGACTTCTATGAAAGTGCCGCCGCGCTTGAAACGTACATCGAACAGCGTGACACCGTTGAAGTGATGCGTGTGAAGGTCGGTGACGTGTATGATGAATTCAGCTTCGGGCTGTATGATCCCGCGGCGATCCGTGACTTTCTTTTCTTCACACTGAACCGTTGGAACAGCAGCCGTCCGGACGGTGGTCCGCCGGAAGCGGTGCTTCTGATCGGCGACGGCGACTACGATTATCGCAACATCACATCGGACCTGGACGACAACTGGATTCCGCCTTACGAGTATCGGCTCGAGTGCCGGGACGACTGGTTTGTCGAGTTTGAGAATGACAACCCGACTCCACAGTATGTGATGGCTCGTTTGCCGGTGCAGACGTCTGCCGAGCTGGAAAGCTATATCGAACGGTTGCAAACGTACGAGATGGAGCCGGATTACGGCCCCTGGCGCAGCCGTATGATCCTGGTGGCGGACGATGAGTGGCGCGACCGCGGGCCGGGTCTGATCGAAGAGACCCACATGCGCGACATCGAACGGCTGGCGTCGGACGTTCTCCCGAGCTACATGGACACGGAAAAAATCTACGCGGCGACCTACCCGACGACCTTCGACCCGGTGACCAGCGGTCGACTGAAACCGGCTGCGACACGCGATCTGCTCGAGGCGATCAACGCCGGCGCCCTGATGATTACCTACATGGGGCACGGCAACGCTCATGTGTGGGCGCATGAACAGCTGCTGGTCGACAACCGTGACGCTCAACGGATCAACACCAGCGGACGTGAACCGATCTTCTTTGCCGGCACTTGCTCCTGGGGCCATTTCGACCGACCGGAAAATGAAGCCTTCTTTGAACAGCTGCTGTTCCAGGACGGCGGCGCGATCGGGACAGTCGCAGCGGCGCGTAACACATCCGGCAGTTCCAACCGGAATTTCCTGACGAACTACTACGGCGCCTTCTTCGATCGTGAAAACCCCCTGACCCTGGGCGAATGCCTCCTTCTGGCCAAGGTGCAGGACCCCAACTTCAACTTCACCACGAAATACTACCACTGCTTTGCCGAACCGATGATGTACACCGCACTTCCCCGCCTGGACATGGTAGTGGAAGACGTTAACCCGACCGAACTGGTTTCGCTTCAGCGGGCGGAAGTGGACGGTGAGGTCAGGCAGCCGGGGGATACCACCCCGCTTGGGAACTTCGACGGTGAAGCGTTGATCACGGTGTATGACAGTGAAGATACACTGCGGTATGATTTTGTCACCGGCGGATCGGTGACCTACACAATGCCGGGCGGCACGCTTTTTCGCGGTTTCCGCACGGTCGCCTCGGGCGAGACGCAGGCGGAGTTTATCGTACCGCGCGATGTCACACCGGGCAACGCCGGCTGGATCCAGCTGTTTGCCTACAACGACGAAGCGGACGGCATCGGCGCGATGCGCAACCTCGCGATTTCCCCCACCGCCGGCAGTTCGGACGATACCACGCCGCCGGAAATCGAAATCTACTTTGAACATCGCGGCTGGCGTGAAGGCGATCTCGTCACGAGCCAACCGTTGCTGGTCGTGGACATCGCCGACAGCAGCGGCATTAACCTGACCGGCGAAATCGGGCATTCCATCCGCGCGGTGTTGAACGGAGAGACCGAGGTGGTGCTGACCGAAGATTTTATTTATAGTCGGGATAGCTTCACAAATGGTTCGCTCGAGCATCGTCTGTACGATCTACCGGCCGGACGAAACCGGATCGAAGTCTGGGCGTGGGACAACGCCAACAATCCGGCCCGCACCACGCTGGAGTTCGACGTGGTGGAAATCGACGGGGATCTCCAATTGACGAAAGTGTATAATGTGCCGAATCCCTTCAAGGAAATGACGAGCTTTACCTTTGAATCTCTTGGCGCAGAGGAGGGTACGATCAAGATCTTCACCCCCTCCGGACGCCATATCCAGACCATCGGCCCGTTCGTGGTCGAGGACGGCTTCAATGCGGTAGATTGGTACGGGAAGGACCAGTACGGCGACCAACTCGCGAACGGTGTCTATCTTTACCAGCTGAAGGTGCGGGGCGAGTCGGGTTCGCGTGACGAAATCGGTAAATTAATGCGGATACGATAGATCCGCTGTGTGCCGTCAGACAGGAAAAGCACCGTCCGGCGGCCGGTGGCGGTTACGAGGAGTGGTTCGATGAAGCGCAGTACGAAAAGGAGTTCGATCATGCACCGTTGGAACGGGGCCCGCACAACATTGCTTGCGGTCCTTCTGATGTCGCTGAGTGTCGGTGCCGCCCGTGCGGCAAGCGTGTCCCAGGCGGGCGTGCTGTTTCTGAAGATCAGCCCCGGCGCAAGGCCGGGCGGTATGGGCGAAGCGTTTGTCGCGCTCGCCGACGATGCCACCGCCACATGGTGGAATCCCGCAGGGCTGGCGTTTCAAGACGGCAAAGAGGTCACGATGATGCATGTGAACTGGCTGCCCCAGTTCAAGCTGAATGATCTCTACTATGACTTCATCAGCTATGCCCATCATGTGCCGGACTGGGGTACGTTCGGCGGAAATATCGTCTTCCTGAACCTGGGCGAGACGGAACGGACCAATGAGTTCGGGCAGACCCTGGGCACCTTTTCATCCTACGAGTTCGCCCTGACCGGTTCCTACGGCTCGGTGATGTCGGACAATATGTCGCTCGGCGTGAACATGCGCTACATCTACAGCCACCTCTCCGACCGCGGCGCCGGTGCGGAGCTGGGCAGCGGCGTGGCGACCTCCATCGGTGTGGACATCGGCTGGCTGTACAAGGT
>WJJA01000067.1 GCA_014729955.1 bacterium | reverse complement strand
GTAACGATCCGGATCCTGTACATGAGCCGGTGGAGCAGGCTGAAACGCAGGACAATTAAAAGAAAGGGAACCGAACCATGTTGATTGAAATGCACATTCTGCAGAACCACGCACCCTCCAACCTGAATCGTGACGACCTCGGCAGCCCGAAGAGCTGCATCTTTGGCGATGTGCGCCGTGCGCGTATTTCAAGCCAGTGCATCAAGCGCAGCATCCGTCGCTCAACCATGTTCCAGGAAGCTCTCTCCAGCGGGCTCGCCACTCGCACGAGGAAACTGCCGGTGCGTGTCGGAGACAAAATCCGGGAACGCCTCCAGCAAGAGCAGATCGGGGACGAGAAGCTCATTGAGGAACTGGTCGAGATCGCAGTGAAGAAGGCCACGGGATTCGGTACGGAATCGGGTAAAGAGCAGCCCAACCAGCGTACCGCCCAGACCATGTTCCTCACCCCGGCCGACATTGACCAGGTTGCTGATGTAATCTATGCAGCGCTGAAAGAAGCAGAATTTGATTCTAAGAAGTGCAACAAGATCTCTGCCAAGGACCTGCAAAAACAAGTTGCGGATCGTGGCTTCCGGCCTGTAACCGTCGACATCGCTCTCTTCGGCCGTATGACTACGTCCCCGGCGTTTCATGACATCCAGGCATCCACCCAGGTCGCGCACGCCCTGTCCACGCACAAGGTGGATCCCGAGTTCGACTACTATACCGCTGTGGATGACCTTCAGCGCAAGGATGAAGAGGAGGAGATGGGGGCCGATATGATCGGCGATATCGAATTCAATTCGGCCTGCTACTACAAGTACCTCTCCCTTGATGTGGACGGCCTTGTCAATAACCTCACCGGGCGGTCCATCGGTCGCAAAGGCGATATCCCCAACGATGAGGAGTCGGAAGCTCGTGACCTCGCGGCCCAGGCGGTGAATACCCTTCTGCTGGCGGCCGCGATGGTCAGCCCCACCGGAAAACAGAATTCCTTTGCCGCCCACAATCTTCCTTCAGCGATTCTCGTGGAAGTGCGAGACCGAAAGGTGCCCGTGAGCTATGCCAACGCCTTCGTTGTGCCTGTCCCGGGGAAGGGAAACGGGCTTGTGCAGAACAGCGTAGACAGCTTTCTCCAGCACGTTCAGGAGATCACTCGGAAATTCAACCTTGACGCACCGCATCGTTTCCTCTTCACCAACGGGGTTTCCCTGAAGGGCTTGAATGGTTTCGAGATTCCCGATGATCTGAATAGCCTTGTCGATCGTGTCGAATCGCTTGTCCGTAGCGGGGAGGCCGCCCATGCCTGAGCTTCTCCTGCTTCGTCTGGAGGGGCCGTTGCAGGCGTGGGGTACAAGAGCCCGTTGGGATGTACGTGACACGGCCCCTGAACCGACAAAATCTGCTGTAATCGGTCTACTGGGAGCTGCGTTGGGATATGCTGCGGACGATCCGCGCTTGTTCGAGCTTGCCGGGACGTTGCGTATGGGGGTGCGTGTCGATCACCCCGGAACTGTTATGACCGACTTTCAGACGATCACCGACTTTCTCCCAACCGCCGGTGGAGAATTCAAAGCATCCGGCGAAAAGCGTTCGAAACGTTTGGACAAACTGCAAGACAATCCTGACGCTCGTCCTGCAACGATCCTCTCGCCACGTGACTATCTCGAGGACGCGTCCTTCCTGGTCGTATTGGAACAGGCGGATGGCGGATCGGAAACTCTTGAGCGCTGCCGGCAAGCCCTCCGCGATCCCGTGTGGCCGATGTACCTGGGGCGTAAAGCCTGTGTGCCGACCCGGCCGGTACTGGTCGAACCGCATGAGATCCCGGTTCTGTATTCCACGCTGATCGACGCCCTCGAACACCACCCCTGGTCGCACAGCGGGCCGCAGGGGGAAGATCGTACTCCGCCCCATGACCAGCCCGGCTGTGACATTTTCGCTGAAGAGGGTGTATCCGGTTTGCAAGCTTCGGATGAACGCATTGTGAGCAGCCACGAACGGCAGGATGTGCCCCATCCGAACCGTGCGCGGTTCTTTCATTTCCGCCGAGTATTCCGATTGAAGCCGGTTCAGCCTCCCCTCCGGCAAGCCCTTTACCAGGAAGGAGGTGCGGAATGATCTACCTTTCCCGACTGCGGTTGAATCCGGAAAGCCGTCGCATCAAAAGCGAGCTGGGGATGCCCTATGAACTGCACCGCACCCTGAGCCGAGCCTTCAACCACGAAAACGGCACCAAACCGCGAGTGATGTTCCGGGTCGACGACTACGGCGGCAGGGGAAGACCGGCGGTTGTTATCGTGCAGTCCGACCAGTTGCCCGATTGGGAACGTGTCACATGGAAACCGCACGATATTGTCGAGATCGCCCCACCGCGTGAACTGGAGCCGGATCTGGTGGAAGGTACGATTCTGTCGTTTCGGCTGCGTGCCAACCCGACGATTAAGACACGAAGCCGCGCCCGTCCGGAGAAGAAGACCCGTGTTCCCATTTATAACGATGACAAGCTTTTGGAATGGTTGCAGCGCAAAGGTTCAGCAGGCGGTTTCGTGGTAAAACAATCGGGTGTCATCATCGTCAAGGAAGGCACACGCAAGACAGGAGAACGTCACAATGGTTCCGGT
>WJJA01000506.1 GCA_014729955.1 bacterium | reverse complement strand
GTACAGGGGAAGGAAGACTCGGCTGTCTTTTACATATTTTGATCCTTGCCTTTGGTATCCCAATGATTCCAGCTCCTTCTTGTCCTGGAAGAGGCCGGCGTCGTTGGTCTGATGAAACATTGTTACAAACCTTACACCCCAGGGATCAATCGGATCGGCACCTGTCCGATTCACCAGCACAGGGACTCTTCGGTAAATTTTTTTTGTGATTTCCGCATCCTTTTGAGATCGAAAGATGGGACATGTTTTGGTGTTCGGGTTCAGAATCTCTATATCCTGTTTGGACAGTTGTATATGTCTCTTCTTATCATTTATTTCATCCATAGAGTGGGCAAACATTAGAAAATCTGGTCGATGTTCGGCATTGAGTTTGCTGCCGGAAAAAACAAGGATTGAAAACTTGAAGCTGCGATGGACGTCTGTGAACAATCCCTTTTTGTTCTCAAAGTCGAATAGCAGTATCAGCTTTTCTTCATCGATCAACTGACCAAACAGCTCTCTAGTAGAGTGGTCTGTCGCAATGCCTGACGGGATAAGCAGCCCCACTCGCCCGTTCCTGGAAACCAATCCATGCGCCAGCTCGGCAAAGGTCATGTAGTAGTTCACATCACCCTTGCCGGTGTAGGGGTAACGTCCGGACTCCCGCACATACCGTAGAACTGCATCGGCACGATCCTTCTCTTGCAGGTATTTTTCATGAACCTCGGGGTGTTTCTTCTTCAGGTTTTTAATCTTGCGCTTGCGATCCGATGCCCGCACAGTGGACCCGATCTCAGGATCTGCGGCGTCGAAAAACTCCCGTTCCTGCAGTTTGATACGCTCCCAGGGCGGATTGCCGATGACACAATCGAAACCCGCTTTGTCTGAAGTGAGCACATCTGCGAAAACCTCTTCCCAATCCATTGCTTTTGGGTCGACGGTCGGATCGCCCACGATGCTGTTGCCCGAAACAATGTTCTCCGAAAGATCCGCGAGGGTTTTCCCCGGCTGCGCAGAACGAATCCACAACGAAAGTTGTGTTATCTCCACCGCTTCCGGCGACAGGTCAACGCCGAACAGGTTGTGACGCAGAATCATATGGCTGATTTCATCAGTATCCGCCTCCCGGAAATCGTGATCGTGAAACCGGAGATGGTCCATTACGTCAAGGTATTGTTCCTCCAGTACATCGTAGGCACTGATCAGGAATGCACCGCTGCCGCAAGCGGGGTCGAGCACCTTGAACGCCTGCAGCTCGTCCAGGCAGGCCTGCCAATAGTTTCGCGCTTCTTCATTGCTTTCATCAGCTGTAATGACACCGGCATCAAGTTCGAATTTTTCGCGTAAGGCCTTGAAACGTTCCTTGAGAAGAGTGCCGACAGTATGATCTACGATAAACCGTGTGAAATCAGGTGGTGTATAGTAAACACCCCCTCGCTTCCGAAGTGCGGAAGATTTCATTTTCGCAAGGCGCTCGACTTCGCCTTCCGAATCGAACATCCCGCCTAAGCGGATTTTTTCAATATCATTAATCGATTTTTCGAACAGGTGCCCCAATACCTCCACGCTGACCTCATCCCGGAAATCGTAGTTCCCAACAGCATTAAAGAAAGTGGTCCAGGAGTCATCTAACTGGAGATCATCAACTTCGGGATCTTCACGGAACAGCCCGCCATTGTATGCATCAATATGGTTTTTTGTGTTGCCCTTGTCGATGCTGCGGAACAGGTCGAGGAAGTTTCGCCAGCGAGGATTTGTAACACGCGTGAACGGTGGTTCTGTTGTATATGCGACTTTGATGACATGTTGCGGGAGAAGTCCTCGGTCTTCACAAAATGCGATAAAGATAATGCGGTCGATGATTTTTTGAGCGATACGAATGGCTTTGTCCAGAGGATTTTTATACGGATCTCCTGCCAAGTGTTTGATCAGTGCCAGTCGATTGTAGTTGTAGTTCGTGTAGAGTTCATCACCTACTTCCCTTTGTCGTTCTCCCGATCGTTCAAGTAATACATCGGCACGTGAAGGTGCACCGGGGGTTCGTCCCAACAGGCCGCCACGTTCGAAGAGTGCGTAAAACTGATTGAAGGCTTGTCGATCTCGCAGTTGTTGCAGCGTAAACAACTGATAGGTACGGGGGGTACGTTCCCTGTGATACAACCTGAAACTGACAAAATTGCAAACAATCCCCCAAGGGCACTCAGGGAGGTTGTAGAGGTAATCCCAGCACTGCTGAATAGCGGTCCTGCCATTGAAACGATCTCGGTCTACATTGACACCTGCACCTTTCAGTTCCAGTATCGCTCTTAGAATTGGTTTACCGTCCCTTTGGAAATGCCCAATTGCGCCATCAGGAGTGCCGCCGTTGATGGTGAACTGCGATTCAAAGTCCCAGTCTTCCTCATTGTCCGCATATCTTTTATAACCAAGTGCTTCACCGAATACTTCGGTTACAAATTCAGCTTCCAGCGAACTCTCTTTCCGTTTGACCAACTTCCCCTTAGTTTCCAGTTCAGCCCATTTCACCAGGATTTCATAGGCTCGCTCACGCCGTTTGTTGTCATAAATCGCCTTTCGTGATTCATGCTGCAGGAATTTTGGAATAAACAGATTTTGATGGGCTTTGTTGTCGCCGTATCGATTGGTGTTCAGCTCTTTGAATATGTCTTCCTGGGGATACAACGGTCCGCTCCGATTGGGTTAAACCAATTGCTTTTCCGAATGGTAATATAGGTAAACCAATTTGGCGTGTGCCTGCATATCTTCCCGCATTTACCAGTTCGGTTTGGGTCGCCGGGCTCCGTGTTCGGCGGAGCAGGGGGTGTTGCGTGTGACATGCTGCCGAAGCAGGTCGCACCACACGGCGTTGAAGGTACGGCAGGACCTGGAGCCGTCCACATTGTCGCGCGGCCAGTTTGCATGAGGGCAGGACATGGTGCACCATTTCAGGTCGGCGTGCCCCACGCCGGCGTTGTCGCTGCCGTTGTTGTCACGATCGGTCGGCAGGGTGTGGTTCTTGCTGCGTTGGGCAAGCAGGTACGGCAGGTCGGCACCGTCATTCGGCAGTTTATGGTTCATGTCGCGCAGGGTTCCGTAGATCGCATTCGCTTGTAAAGGTAATGCTTACGGCACGGGCAGGTCGTCAGAATGCCGTTCAGCATGCCTCTAAGGTATTGCACTGCCTGCAGAACGGCAAGCTGGTTTGGGAGCACGTGGTGCTCCGGTGGTTGATCTTGGAGGCGGCACGTCTATGTGCTACCTTGGCGTGTTGCCGCGGGCATCGGCTGGAAATGCCCGTGGACCGGCCGGGGGGTGTTGAGGCTGATGCAGGATGGATTCCGGCGACGATCAGTCGTGCCGGTGAAAAGGATTAAATTATTGATAATTTTACGTCTATGGGCGGCACTGGATACCGGCTTACCCCGGCATGACACCCTTTACGGCAGCCGGCCTGCACCGGGCTTGCCCGCCCGTATTTTTGGCGGGCTTGTCCACCGGATTTCCCGGCTGAATGACACCCGTTAAGACAGGCCGACTTCGGTCGCGACTGTGCACCGGTTGCCCTGGCGGAATGACACCGGCGGATATTCTGAGTCTTTCGGTACTCACACTGGATCGGGTTACAAGCAGCATGTTGATTTCGTTCCTGTTACTGATCGGCGGGTTTATCGGCCTGCTGGGCGGCGGTGAATTGACCGTACGCGGCGCTTCGGCCGTGGCGGCGCGTCTGCGGATCAATCCGTACGTGATCGGCGCGACCGTGATCGCGTTCGGCACCTCCGCGCCGGAACTGGTGGTCACCCTGACGGCATCGTTCCGGGGTTCCACGGAGCTGGCGCTCGGGAACGTTGTCGGTTCGAACATTGCCAATCTCGGCCTGATCCTGGGTCTCACGGCCACCGTAGGCGCTCTGACCCTGAACCCGAAGACTCTTCGCGGCGAAACACCTGCCTTTATCGCTGTTGTAATCCTGTTGACCTGGTTTGCCTGGGACGGTACTGTGGGACGCACTGAAGGGCTGATCCTGCTCGCCGGCGGGGTCGGCACCGGCGCGATGCTGTATTTCAGTTCCCGACAGGGGGACGGCGAACCGGAGATCCCTTCGATCGGCCTTGTGCTGTCCATCGTGTTCATCCTGTTCGGGTTCGTCGGTTTGATCGGCGGGGCGCAACTGCTGGTCGAAGGGGCAGTGCGTATCGCGGAAATGATGGGTGTACCGGAATGGGTGATCGGCGTCGGAGTTGTCGCGGTCGGCACCAGCCTGCCCGAGGTGGCGGCGTCGCTGGTGGCGGCGTTTAAGGGGCAGGGCGAGATTGCGGTGGGGAACGTGATCGGCTCCAATGCGTTCAATGTATTCCTGGTGCTGGGATTGGGCGGAACGCTCCAGCCGATCCGGGCGTTGAGCGACATTCGCGGCGACCTCATCTTTCTGTTCTGGGAAAGCGCATTCGTTCTCGCCGTGCTCTATCTTACAAGAGGCATCCCGCGCTGGTCGGGGCTGTTGCTGTTGATCGGGTATGCCGTGTACGTGGGCGTTCGATTCAGCGGGGCTTGAGTTGAGCGTTCCTTCCATCGGCCCGACAGAAGGATGATGTATGAAGACGTGGATCGCTTCACTGCTTGCCCTTTCCCTCTCTGCCTGCCTGCTGGGAATCACCGGTTGTGACAAAGATGAAGATGATGACGGAGACGATCCGGTCGATCGCGGAATTGTACTGCGCGATCAAAGCGACGTCTACGGCAACATCGTCGGCCTGCAACTGAACGCGGTCCGCCCCCCCCTGCTGGGTGCGGCGAACAGCCTTTCGGGCGTGACCGTCCCTTCCGACAGCGCCCAGGAGATCCTTCGTCTCGCCGAGGGCAGCCTGCCGGACCTGACACGCGAAATCGGCATTCTCGGACCCGACGGTGAAGTGCTGCAATCCTATCCGGAAGGACGTGAGGGTGATCAGATTGAGGTCATTGTCGAGGAGGGAGACCTGTCCTGGGAACCGGCGATGTCCGAGGTATGGCGCGAACAGAATGGTACGAGGTTGTTTGACTACCAGGTGCCGATCCTGATCAATGACGGCCTGACCGGAGTGCTCTGGACGGAGTGCAATTTCGACACACTGACACGTCGCAGCTTGTCGGTGCAGGTCACCGGTGATTCCCTTCGATGGGGCCTGTTCATGATCGAACCGGATACACGTGTGATCTACGAATGCCGTTACGGGGATCATGACGCCCTGTTCGCAAAGGGCCCCACATTGCCAAGGCGGCCGAGCGAAGAGCTGGACCGTTTCTACGGGCACTACCTCAGCGACGAACTGCAGTTCCCCACAATGCAGATCGTGGCGGACCTGATGGCCAACTGGTCCACCGGGGATACGACCTATGTGTCAGACGATGCCCCGGGCTCGTCCTGGACAGGTGGCGAGCGTGCAATCGGCTGGAGCCGGATCTACTTCGCGCAAAGCTATTGGGTGCTGGCATTGACCGAAGAACTGTGAGGCTGACAAAACCGAACGACTCTTAGCGTATCGCACAACGGAAACAGACATGCCGGGGAGGAGATCTTTATGGGCCAGGTACGTGAGCGTTTGCCGGAGTATCCCGGTGATATCGGAGCCGGGGCGAGGGGCAAGGCGGTGGAACATCTGCAGGAATGGCTCTGTTTGAATGATCGCGCATTGTCAGTGGACGGCTACTTCGGTCCGGTCACCGTGGCTGCCCTGAAAAGCTTCCAGCGGGAAATGGATCTGAAACCGAAAGCCGCTCTCGATCAGAAGACTTGGAAGAGCTTGGTGGAGCCAATGGAGGAGACGCTTACACCGCTCAGTTCAGAAGAAAAGGGGGACGGTCGGCTGCCGACCCTGGCCCTGGCCTATGC
>WJJA01000505.1 GCA_014729955.1 bacterium | reverse complement strand
GTTGTTCTTGTAGATGTCCTTGATGCGGTCGACGATTTCGAGGTGGCTGTCCTCGATTTCACGGAACAGGTCGCCGGTTGCAAGCCAGTAGTCCTCCACGGGATCGACTTCGTCGCCCGGCCCGGCTTCATCGAGGTAGCGTGCGATATAGGGCGCCTTCACCTGCAGTTCGCCTTCTTTGCCGAACCGGATCTCTACACCCGGCAGCGGAACACCAACCGTGTTATCCTTGTATTCACCGGGAGGGCTCATGGTGATGCCGCCGGTCGCTTCGGTCATACCGAACCCGCTTACCAGTTCGACGCCCATGTTCTGGAAAAAACGGAACACACGCGGGTCGAGATAACCAGCCGCCGAGATACCCCATCGCAGCCTGTCACCCACGATGGTCCGGACCACTCTCCTTGCTTCTTCCATCGGGGCTGCTTCGTCCAGATTGTCAAGAGTGCGCTCGTGGATCTGTACCCAGCGCAGTGGAATGGATATCAGGCCGGTCGGGCGTATGGTCGTGAGCTGACTGATGAGCGATTCGGCGGAAGGGCTTTCAGAAAAAACATAAGTACCTCCCCAGTACATCATCCCGAGCAGCTCAAAATATCGTCCGAAGGTATGGTACAGAGGCAGGTAGGCGAGCAGCACCTCTTCGTTCCCCACGCCCGGCAGTGCCGCGGCACGCGCAAAGCGTTTCGAGACCATGTGGTACATATTGAAAGTGACACCTTTCGGCACTCCTGTGCTGCCGGATGTGAACAGGGCGGTGCAGATCTCGTAAATCGAACGCCTTGGACGCTTTTGAAGGATCTTGTCAATGTCTTCACGGCCCAGTTGTGTACGATACTCGCCAAGACGAACCGGTTCATGCTTGCCCACGCTGCCCACATCTTCAAAACTGACCAGGTGGATGGTACGGTTGATCTTCTCACTGACTCGAGCAAGGCGATGCAACCGTTCGGAGGTATCGGTGACGGCGATGTTGATATCCAGTTGCTTGAACACGCCGGCAAGGTTTTCTTCGTCGAAATGAACATTCAGCGGCGTGACGAAGATGCCGTACAGCAGGCATGCAATATCAGTGGCGGCTGAATCCATACGGTTGGAAGAAAGAATCGCCACACGAGGCTGTTGTCGGCCCGCCAGCTTGTACAGACTTGCTGCCATTGCGCGAAACATCGGCGCAAGCTCTTCGTATGTGCCTCGGACAACGTGAGATCCCTCAGAATCCTGCAGAAACACACGTCCTGGATGTTCCCGCAGATTGCGGTTCAGCATATCGAGCAAGTCGTACCGTGACACCTGGATCGCTCCCATAGCTGAATCAGACCAGCGATAGCGAGTAGCGCGATCGCCAAGGTTCTGCAGGAAATCCGGGCGCCCGGTGGTTTCGAGATAGTCTTTCCATAGGGTTGCGATTTCATCACTCGGCTCTTCCGTGAGCCAGGGCTTATCGGGCAGTTCCTGTTCTGCCTGCTTCAGAATCTCCAGCGCCTGCCCTTTGACGGGCGATTCCTGCTCGTTCCATTGGTCCAGCAAGTTCTGTAACGACCGCTTCATGGTGTCCTCGTAAACGATCTGCTCTGTGTGGAGTGGACAAGTGGCAATATCTGTAAATGAAGGGTACAATATAGGAACAGGAAAAACCATGGTATGTCGTAATGCATAAGACTCGAAGGTTCCGTTGGAGGATCGGCAGGGCAATGGCTGCACGGGTAGGATGGGAGGCTATGCTTCTCGTCGTGTCCGTGCTGTTCATACTTCTCACGCCTCCCCTGCAAGCTGAATCCCATGCCGATGAAACCACAGGCTTTAGCACGGTGGTTTACCCAGGCCGCCCTGTTTCCAACGTCATCGGGCTCTATGAAATCCGGGGCAGCGATTCCCTGGTGTGCCTTGAACAATCCGGCCTGATCGCTTTGTATCTCGATCGCACTTTAACTGGTGGACGTTTATGGGGACGATTGAATCTTGAGTACGATGAAATGGTATGTGCCGTTCACCTCGATACGGCTCAAAAGGAGTTGGTTGCTGCGGTCGGGGAATTGGAAAACCTTCGTTCGCACGGTAGTGAAGAGTATCATCTCCTCCTCGTAAACCTGAGCGACTGCACCTGGAAAAAAATCCCAATGGGACGCGGTCGTCCGCGATCGCTGCACGGAAATCCCGGGAAACAGGATTTGTATGTGCAAAAACGTGACGGTTCCATCGACCATGCAGACATACGCTTCCACTACAAGGTGACCTCGTGGGAGGGCGGTCGTGCGGATTCGGTACGCCAAGCCCGGCCCGACCTGTTCTCGACTCAGAATACCTCAACTGAATCCGATTCATTCACGGCACCGTTCATCCTGCCGGACGGGATGGGTCAAGCCGGACAGTCCATGTGGTTTTCCTACGGTGACAGCGTCTATCGCTCCATACGAACCGATGGAGATTCCCTACGCTTCACATCGCCCGCGAGAAGCGAAACGACCCTGCTTGGCGACGGGTCGCAGGAGGTTTCTGCGAGAATGCGGAATGAACCAAACAAAGCCACGGCAATGATCGGACAGGGCGACCGTTTTCAGCCGCTGCGAGTGTTGCTGGATTCGATCGAGACCCCCGGCACAGCAGGAGCGGACGAACGGTATAACATCGACCCGCAAAGCTTGCGTGTGCTGAACCATGAACGACCCTTACTCTTTTTTTATGAGCACCTCCCGCTTTTTTCGCTCGAGGGGCCGGAGGTGACAGCTGTATTCCGCGGGCCGGACAATCCGTTGTGGTGGACCGCTCACGCGGATGGTTCGATGCGCCTATGGCATGACAGCCTCGTGGTGGACCGTTTGCGCCGTATCCCGCCGGTAAGACGCAGCAGCAACCATTCGGACTTCCCCTCCGCGCTTGCGGAGGCAGGGGTCGGAGAGGCCGGCAGTATGCCCGGGCTTCGGGCCTGGCTGACCGTCTTTCACCGTGTCGCTTCTGACAGCTCTGCTGCCCGGGTGTATCATGCGGCGACTCGTATGTTTCCACGTCCCGGGCCGCCTCTTGGCCCGTTGTTTACTCTGTACCGGACACGAGACGATGCATGGCTGGCAGTGACTCCGGAAGGTTTTTACACAGGGTCGGAAGAGCGACGCCGTTGGGTGCATACCTTTCTCCTTCGGGAGGATCGATATCTCCCGCTTCCTCGTCGGGAAAGACGATTTGCACCCTGGATGCATCGTCCGAAGCTGCTTGCCGCGACCTATCGCACCGGCAGGCCCGATGGAGAAGAGGCCTGCACACCCTGCTACCTGGATCTGCTTGCCGCTGCACACTCAGACAGACCGTCAGTGACGTTACAGCCGACTCGACCCACAGCCGATACGCTTCGAATGGGCGTCGAGATCGAAGCCGGTGCCGGCGGACTGGCCGGTTGGGATCTGGTCACCCTCTCGCCGGTACTCGGTGCTTCGGCAGTGTTCGACACAAACAGACATGGCGCCGTCGTATCAGAACGATTCGTGATGCACGGGCCAGTGACGCACAGCGAGACTATACCGCTCTCACTTATGCCGGGCGAAAACCGGTTTTTCTTTCGAGCTATGAATCTTTGGAAGGAGGCATCTTCGGCTATGATGATCGAAGAACGCCGACCGCCGTTGTACGACAATCGCAACCTGCACCTGCTGAGCGTGGGTGTCGATGAGTATTCGGGAGCAACGGCCCGGCTCGACTACGCTGTCCGTGATGCCGAAAGGATGAGGGACCATCTTGAGCTGCACGGTCGTGCCGCCTACCGGAAGACGATCCACTACGAGCAGGCGGACCGGCGGGCGACTCGCGCCGGGATTCTGTTTGCCCTGCAGCGTGCGAGGGTGACGATGAGGGAAGAGGATCTGTTTGTGTTCTTCTTCGCGGGGCACGGCATGGTGGAACCATCCACCGGCGACCTGCTGCTGTTTCCCGAAGGGACCAACCCGGAGCGTATTGAGGATCGTGCACCGGATGTGTGTATACCGGGAGATACCCTGGCCGCCTGGATCGCGCCACTACCGGCCAGGCATCGCCTCCTGCTGCTGGATGCCTGCTTTTCCGGCAACGAATTGGGAGGGTGGGAGCAAGCCGCAAGAGCCTCAGGGCTTTACAGGCAGACGGCAGTATTGTCCGCCGCCGGTCCGGAAGAGTACGCTCGCGAGGCTCGGGATCTGCAGCAGGGAGTGTTCGCTAGGTCGTTGACGGAGGCGCTGCGAGGAGCTGCGGACGGCACAGCAGGGCATGGCAGGGATCGGTGGATTGACATCGAGGAGCTGGCGCGGTACGTGGAAAAACGTGTACCCGCGTTGTGCGACAGCCTGCACCTGCCGCCGCAGACACCCCGCTCACAGTTGCCTGCCGGGGAGTTCCCCGTGATCGGACGTGCATGGTAGAGGATATCACTCGAATACTTGCCTCACCGTCAAGGCATGACGAGTGCCGGCTGAAGGGGATCATCGCTGCACTCTATTCGCATGAGGATACGACTTGAAAACTGTACCCTGTCCCGGCAAAGAGGTGAATCGGACCTTTCTCCGGGGACGCGCTCCTGCGCCTGCGAGTCGAAACCTGTTATATTCACCGGTTGTCACCACAGCTTGACGTCGTGCAAGTGGTCCATCTCACAACCATTGAAGGACAGTTTCTGTCAGGTCACACTTGCCTGCGGGAAGCAAGCTCTTACAGAACGATGTGTCGATTTTAGCCCGAATATTTCACGAGTTCATAGTGCGTCAGATGCGAGGCGCGAAGGATGAAGCTGTATGGCAATACCGCGAATCCTTCGGAACAAAGCAGATGACGTGCTTGGGACCGCCCGAAGGGTGAATGAATAAATGGGT